>DATFVP010000110.1:0-8537 GCA_035260285.1 Methyloceanibacter sp. | reverse complement strand
GCCCTGATGGCATTCGCCGTCGAGACTGGCATGATCGACGCCGACCCCACAGCGGGTGTGAAGGTGAAGCTCCGCAAAAGCGAAGGCTTCCGCACTTGGAGTGAAGACGACATTGCTGCTTTTGAAGCTAGGCATCCTGTTGGTTCACGGGCGCGGCTTGCGCTTGCGCTTCTGCTCTACACTGCGCAACGCCGCAGCGATGTTGTGCGGATGGGACGCCAGCATGTTCGCAAGGGTGCAATCGAGGTTCGCCAGCAGAAGACCGGCACCACGCTCAGTATTCCGATCCACCCCGAACTGAAAGCAATCCTCGACGCCACGCCGTCGGAGCACCTGACATTCCTGACCACCAAAGACGGTAAACCCTTCTCGCCCGCAGGCCTCACTAACTGGTTCCGCGAGTGCTGCAACGAGGCAGGATTGCCGAAGGGCACGTCCGCTCATGGCTTACGCAAGGCAGCATGTCGTCGTCTCGCAGAAGCCGGTTGCTCTGAAAAGGTCATCGCTTCAATCAGCGGACACGCGAGCATGCGCGAGGTCGAACGCTACACTAAGGCGGCGGACCAGAAGCGCATGGCAGAAGCTGGCATGAAGGCTATAACGAGAACACCGGATTGCAAAACCAGGTAGACCGACTGCAAAACCGCCCTTCAAGCCATTGAAAAACAGCCAGCCTTTAATCTGGTGGTGAGCCCGCCGGGATTCGAACCCGGGACCCCTTGATTAAAAGTCAAGTGCTCTACCGGCTGAGCTACGGGCTCCTATGGCCATATGGGGGCCGGGCGGAGACATATGCAATATTGCTCGCAGCCTTGCTATACAACTTAAAATACGGCATCCCCGCGTGATCCGGGACCGGGCGCCTCGCGGCGCCGCGGCGCTCTTGTCGCGAGGGGTACGCCAATGCCGGTCGGTAGGAAGAAATCGCGCCTGGCGCGCTATTGGCCGCGGCTCCTCTTCCTCATTCCCTTCGCCGCGATGCTTTGGGTGTCGTCCTACAACAGGACCGCGCCCGCGCTCGGCGGCATTCCTTTCTTCTACTGGTATCAGCTCGCCTGGATCCTGGCCGGCGCGAGCCTCGTGCTCATCGTCTATTGGATCGAGAGCAGGTTCACGCACGCGACCGAGGAGGCGCAAGAGGAAGCGGAACCGAGCGGCGTGCCGGGGGACATTCTTTGAACCTCGATCTCCGCGCCACCAGCGTTTTCGTCGCCCTGTTCCTGCTCGTCACCTGGCTCGGCTTCATCGCAGCGCGTTGGCGTAAGGCCGATCTCAACGTACTGCACGAATGGGGCCTCGGCGGACGCCGCTTCGGCACGGTCGTCACCTGGTTCCTGCTCGGCGGCGACCTCTATACGGCCTATACGTTCATCGCCGTCCCGGCGCTCGTCTTCGGCAAGGGCGCGATGGGCTTCTTCGCAGTTCCCTACACCATCCTCATCTATCCCATTCTCTATATCGTCTTCCCGCGCCTGTGGCAGGTCGCGCATGCGCGCGGCCATGTCACCGCCGCCGACTTCGTCCGCGATCGCTTCGACAACCGGCTGCTCGCGCTCGCTTTCGCGCTGACCGGCATCGTCGCGACCATGCCTTACATCGCACTCCAGATCGTCGGCATGGAGGTTGTGATCGGCGCGCTCGGGTTTCCAGCGGGCGGCTTCGTCGGACATCTGCCGCTGATCATCTCCTTCATCATCCTCGCCGCTTTCACCTACACGAGCGGCTTGCGCGCGCCGGCGCTGATCGCCGTGGTCAAGGACACGCTGATCTTCATCACCGTGTTCGCCGCGCTCGTCATCATTCCAGCCAAGCTTGGCGGTTACGGCGCGATCTTCGCCAGCGTGCCGGAGGAGAAGCTGCTGCTCGCGCCGCCATCCGGCGAAAGTTTCGGCAGCTACAGCGCCTATGCCACGCTCGCGCTCGGCTCGGCTTTCGCGCTGTTTCTCTATCCGCACGCAATGACGGGCATCCTGAGCTCATCGAGCGGCAACGTGATCCGGCGGAACGCGGCCTTCCTCGCCGCCTATTCCTTCATTCTCGGATTGATCGCGCTTCTTGGCTACATGGCCATCGCCGCGGGCGTGGATAAAGATCCGGCCTTCGCGGCGGGCTTTGCCCAATATGGTCCGAACTTTGCCGTGCCCGCGCTGTTCCTCGCCTCGTTTCCCTCGTGGTTCGTCGGCATCGCCTTCGCCGCCATCGCCATCGGCGCGCTGGTGCCGGCCGCCATCATGTCGATCGCCTGCGCCAATCTCTTCACCCGCAACCTCTACAAGGAGTTCTACCGTCCCGATTGCAACGACGCTGACGAGGCCCGCATGGCCAAGATCGTCTCGCTCGTGGTGAAGATCGGCGCGGTCGTGTTCATCCTCGCCATACCGCAATCCTATGCCATCCAGTTGCAGCTCCTCGGCGGCATCTGGATCATTCAGCTTCTGCCCCCGATTCTGCTCGGGCTCTATGCCCGCAAGTTCAATGCCATGGCGCTGTTCGCAGGCTGGGTCGCGGGCACGGTCGTCGGCACCGCCATGGCGGCGACCCAAGGCTTCACATCATCGGTCTTTCCGCTTCAGGCCCTCGGCGTGACCATGCCCGGCTATGCCGCCCTTTATTCGGTTCTGGTCAATTTCGTGGTCGCTTTCGCCCTTGCCCCCATCCTCGACCGTATCGGGCGAACGGCAGGCTCGCCGGCGCGTTGATCCTAGTGACGCAGCGGCGAAGCGGCTCTCGACCCCTTGCGAATTCCTCGGTAGGTTCGAGACCGGGAACCCACCACCCCGCGACGGGAGGAGATTGACCTATGGCAGATGACAACCAGGGCAGCAGGACGTTTCTCGCGATCGTACTGGGCGGCATTGTGCTCGCCCTCGTCGTCGCCGCCCTCTTTATGTACGGGCACAAAGGCGATTCGGGCGTGAAGGTCGAAAATCCCATGACCGAACAACCTGCCGAGACCCCGGCAACGCCGCCAACGGCCGAGGCTCCGGCCGGTGAAACTCCGCCGCCGGCAGCCGAAGCTCCCGCCGCCGAAACTCCGGCAGCGCCTCCGACCGCCGAGACAGCGCCTCCCGCCGAGGAAGCGCCAGTCGAGGAGGCCCCGGCCGAAGAGGCCCCGGCCGAAGAGGCCCCGGCCGAAGAGGCTCCGCCGCAATAGGCAAATCCAAAGGCGGCGCTGAGGATGCGGCCGCCTTTCCTTCTCGCAGCGCCGCTAAGGCGCGCATGTGACAAGGAGCGCAACCAAAGGCTCCGGCTAAACCTGTCCAAACGTTAAGCTAGGCGCGCGGCTTCTCGATGCGCGGATTGCTGCTAAAATGTCCCTCGTAACGAAGCGGAAGGCGACGCATGAGGGGAACGGGCTTTGCGAAAGCGGGGGGAGGGTGGCTTTTGGCCGCCGTTATCGGTCTTGCCGGCGCTGCCGCCGCGGCCGAAGACGTCGAACCCGCCGCAGTACCGGTCGAGGCCGCAAAAGTGGTCGCCGCGCCGCTCAGCGAGCAGGTAACTGCCGTCGGCACGCTCCTTTCCGACGAAGCAGTCACCGTCAGCTCGGAGATCCCCGGCCGCCTCAAAGAAATCCATTTCCAGGAGGGTCAGCCGGTCGAGAAAGGCGCCCCCCTTTTCACGCTCGACGATTCGGTCTATCGCGCGCAGCTCGCCGACGCCGCCGCCAAGCTCAAGCTAGCCGAGCAGACCCATATGCGAACGAGCCAGCTGTTCACCAACAAATACGCGACTGCGCAATCGGCGGACGAGACCGCATCCAATCTCGCCGTCAGCACTGCCGCCGTCGAGCTCGCCCGCGTGCAGCTCGAAAAGGCGCATATCGCCGCGCCCTTCGCCGGCATCGTCGGTTTGCGCAATGTGAGCGTCGGCGAATACATCTCCTCCGGCCAGGCGCTGGTCAATCTCGAGGCGATCGATCCGGTGAAGGCCGATTTCAGGGTGCCGGAGAGATTTCTTTCCGCCATCAGGATGGGACAAACCATTCGCATCAAGGTCGATGCCTTTCCCGCCGAGGACTTCGAGGGCAAGGTTTACGCCATCGATCCGCATCTCGACGTCTCGGGACGAAGCCTCCTAGTCCGGGCCGTCATTCCCAACCCGGACAAGCGCCTCCGCCCGGGCCTGTTCGCGCGGGTCACGGTCTTGCTCGAGTTGAAGGAGGCCGCTTTGAGCGTGCCGGAGCAGGCGATCGTTCCCCAAGGCGACAGCCAGTTCGTGTTCAAGATCGTCGACGGCAAGGTCAAGCTCACCAAGGTCGTGATCGGCACGCGCCGCGAGGGCAGGGTCGAGATCGTCGAAGGGCTTGCCGCCGGCGATCAGGTGGTGACGGCGGGCCAGCTCAAGATCCGCGACGGGTCGCCGGTGTCCATCGTCAACGCGATCGGGGCGTGAGCCGTGACGCTTCCGGAACTTTCGATCAAGCGGCCGGTCTTCGCCACGGTGTTGAGCCTTGTGCTCGTGCTGGTCGGCCTTGTCGCCTATGACCGCTTGAGCGTGCGCGAATATCCCGCCATCGATCCGCCGGTCGTGACGGTGGAGACGTCCTATCCCGGGGCGAGCGCCGCGATCGTCGAAACGCAAGTCACCAAAGTGCTGGAAGACACGCTCTCCGGCATCGAGGGCATCGATTTCATCACCTCGGTCAGCCGGCAGGAATCGAGCCAGATCACCATTCGCTTCCAGCTCAACCGCGATCCCGATTATGCTGCGGCCGACGTGCGCGATCGCGTCGGGCGCGTGCGTGGAAGGCTTCCCGACGAGATCGAAGAGCCGATTATTCAGAAGCGCGAGGCCGACGCCCAGCCGATCCTGCACCTTGCCTTCTTCAGCGATCGACATTCGGCGCTCGAGATCACCGACTATGCCGACCGCTATGTGAAGGACCAGCTCCAGACCATTCCCGGCGTGGCGGAAGTGCGTCTCTTCGGCGAGCGGCAATATTCCATGCGCATCTGGCTCGATCCGGAACGCCTGGCCGCTTTCAGCCTGGCGCCTCAGGACGTGGAAGCAGCGCTCAGGCGCCAAAATGTCGAGGTGCCGTCGGGGCGCGTCGAAAGCCTGCAGCGGGAATTCACCGTCCTTTCGGAGACCGATCTGCGAACGCCCGAGCAGTTCAACGACCTCATTGTGAAAGAGGCTAACGGTTACCTCGTGCGGCTCGCGGATGTCGGCCATGCCGAACTCGGCCCGCTCGATGAACGCCTGGTGGTGAGGTTCAACGGACAGCCGGCGATTGCGCTCGGCGTCATCAAGCAGGCGACCGCCAACCCGCTCGAAGTCGCCGAAGGGGTGCAGAAGCTGCTGCCGGAAATCAGGGCCTCCTTGCCACAAGGCATGCAGGTTCGCATGGCCAACGACCGCTCGGTGTTCATCGCCGAGTCGATCAAGAACGTGTACGAGACGATCGGCGAGGCGATCCTCCTTGTCGTGCTGATCATCTTTTTGTTCCTGCGCTCGGTCCGCGCCACGCTGATCCCGCTCGTCACCATCCCCGTGTCGCTCATCGGCGCCTTCGCGCTGATGTATGCTTTCGACTTCTCCATCAACACGCTGACGCTGCTGGCGCTTGTGCTCGCAATTGGGCTCGTGGTCGACGACGCCATCGTCATGCTGGAGAATATCTTCCGCCATGTCGAGGAGGGGATGCCGCCAGTCAAGGCGGCGCTGCTCGGTAGCCGCGAGATCAGCTTCGCCGTCATCGCCATGACCATCACGCTCGCGGCGGTCTATGCGCCGATCGGCTTCATGACCGGATTGACCGGGCGGCTCTTCACCGAATTCGCCTGGACGCTTGCCGGCGCCGTCATCGTTTCGGGCTTCGTGGCGCTGACACTGTCGCCGATGATGTGCTCGAAATTGCTGCGGCATCAGACTCACCGCAATCTGTTCTATCGCGTCATCGAGCGTCTCCTGAGCGGAATCACCGTCGGCTATCGCCGGCTGCTGAAGAGTGCGCTCGCGGTGCGGCCGGTGATTCTCCTCGTCGGACTCGCCGTGGCGGGAACGAGCTACTTTCTCTTCAACGTGATGAAGAGCGAGCTGGCGCCGGTCGAGGACCAGGGCAACATTTTCGCCGTGTTTCGCGGACCCGAGGGTGCGACGATCGAATACAGCGACGCCTACGCCAAGAAGCTCGAGGAGATCGCGTTGAAGGTCCCGGAGGCCGACCGCGTCTTTGTCGTTACCGGCAGTCCCACCGTGTCGCAGGGCCGCGTGATCCTGCGTCTTACGCCGTGGGGCGAACGCGATCGCACCCAGCAAGAGATCGCGAAGTCGATCACCCCCGAGATCCTCGCCGTGCCCGGCGTCGTCGCCTTTCCCAGCAATCCTCCGCCGCTCGGTCAAGGCGCGCGCGAGAAGCCGATCAACCTCGTGATCCAGACCTCGCGGCCCTATGACGAGCTGCAGAAAATGGTCGATGCCGTGATGAAGCGGGCCGAAGCCTATCCCGGGCTGGTCGATCTCGATTCCGATCTCAGGCTGAACTCGCCGCAGCTCGACATCGCCGTGGATCGTGACAAGGCGGCCGCGGTCGGCGTCGAGGTCGATGCGCTCGGGCGAACGCTGGAAACCATGCTCGGCGGGCGTCAGGTCACGCGCTTCAAGCGCGAGGGCGAGCAATACGACGTCGTGGTGAAGATCGGCGACATCGACCGCCAAAACCCCGACGATCTCCGCCGCATTTATGTGCGCGGGCGCGACAATGCGATGATTCCGCTTTCCAACCTCATCACCATCAAGGAGACCGTGGCGCCGAAGGAACTGAACCACTTCAATCAGCTGCGGGCCGCCACCATCACCGCGCAGGTCGCGCCGGGTTACTCATTCAGCGACGGGTTGGCGTTCCTGGAGAAGGTCGCGCAAGAGGAACTTGCCAGCACCGCGCATCTCGACTACGCCGGCCAGACACGCGAATTCCGTGAAGCCAGCACGAACATGTACTTGGTTTTTTTGCTGGCGCTTGCCTTTATCTATTTGGTGCTCGCCGCCCAGTTCGAGAGCTTCACCGATCCCTTCATCATCATGCTCACGGTGCCGTTGTCCGTCACCGGCGCGCTGTTTGCGCTGTGGTGGAGCGGGGGGACGTTGAATATTTATAGCCAGGTCGGACTCGTGACCTTGATCGGTCTGATCACCAAGCACGGCATTCTCATAGTCGAGTTCGCAAATCAGCTGCGATCCAAGGGAATGGCACTGCGCGAGGCGGTGGTCGAGGCGGCGGCGCTCCGGCTCCGGCCGATCCTGATGACGACGGGCGCCATGGTGCTCGGCGCCGTGCCCCTCGCGCTTGCGACCGGCGCGGGCGCGGAGAGCCGTCAGGACATTGGCTGGGTCATCGTCGGCGGCCTTCTCGTCGGCACGCTCTTCACCCTGTTCGTGATCCCGGTGGTCTATTCCTATCTCAGCCGCCGTGTGTTCCTCGAGGCAGACCACGAGCCGATGCATGACGAGACAATGCCGGCGCTGCCTGCGCCACAGGCAAGCGGCAAGCTCAAGGCCGCCGAGTAGCGGGCCAAAAAAAGAAGAGCCCCGGCGCGGGGAGTGCCGAGGCTCGTACGCAATACACCGAACGCACTACCGGCCCAGGCGGAATATGCCCGGGCAATTGCCAGCATGCCTTTGACCTATGGCAGTTTTTTGACAATTCCTTGTCAGTCTCTCAATGACCACAAGGATTTGCCCGCACGCTTTCACATGACGCAGCGCAGCACCCCCCTGGCTCGGGCGAAACGCCGCCGCGAGGAAAACGCGCGTCGGGTTCCGGAATTCCGCCTTGTCGCGCGGCCTTGTGCCGCGATAGGCCCCGTGTGCATATTGAGGAAAAAGGCGGGCGATTGTGCCCCGGAATGAGGAATTGAGGCGATGCGCTGGCGCGGTCAAAGAGAGAGCGAAAACGTCGAGGATCGGCGCGACGAGGGCGGCGGCTTTGGCTTTCCGTTTCCAGGGGGCGGCGGCGGCTTCCCGAGTGGCGGCGGTGGCGGCGGTGGAATCGGTATTCTCGGCCTTCTCATCCTTCTCGGACTGATGTTCTTCTTCGGCCTCGATCCGAGGATCATCATGCAGCCCGGCGGGCCTGGTGGGGACGAGACGAACTTCCCCGATATCCGCCTTCCGCAGGAGCGCCCCGACACAACGAACTTTCCCGTACCTGGGCAACAGCGCCCGCCGGTCGAGCGCCCAGAGACCACGAGCGAAGACGATCTCAAGCAATTCGTGTCCGTGGTTCTTGCCGATACCGAAGACGTTTGGCGAGACCTCTTCGCCCGTTATGGGGAGCGCTATAGCGATCCCACACTCGTTTTGTTCAGTGGCGGAACGCGTTCCGCTTGCGGAATCGGCATGGCACAGATGGGTCCCTTTTATTGCCCCTTTGACGAAAAGGTCTATATCGACCTCGACTTCTACGAAGATCTCAAGAACCGCTTCGGCGCACCAGGAGACATGGCGCAGGCCTACGTCATAGCGCATGAGATCGGTCATCACGTGCAGAAGCTTCTCGGCATCGCCGATCAGGTCGAAGCGCTCAAACAACGCAT
>DATFVP010000109.1:0-4160 GCA_035260285.1 Methyloceanibacter sp. | reverse complement strand
CCTGAGGTAATAGAAGTCTGTCAGCTTCGAGAAGGCCTTGGCCGGCGTGCCGCCGCCGTGAACGCCGGGCATTGGCGAAGGCCGGTCGTAGCCTAGCCAAATGCTGCCGACAAAGCCTTCAGTCAACCCGACGAACAATGCGTCCTCGTTGCGCGAGGACGTCCCGGTCTTGCCATAGACGAGGGCGTGGGCTGAGTTCGCGGCGCGGGCCGTTCCGCGCTTGACCGGCCCGCGCAAGGCTTGGAGGACGGAAGACGCGGTTGCCGTCGACATCACCCGCGGGCCGTCCTTCGCCGCTGGCACGCCGACGATATTGCCACGAGGCCCGATCGCCGCGATCAGGAAGTGGATCAGGGGCAGTATGCCGTCGTTCTCAAGTGACGCGTAGGCTTGCGCCAACTTCATGGGCGATGTCTGCACGCCGCCGATCGGCACGAGCGAAGGCGCATTCGGCGGCGCGATGCCAAAACGCTTGACGATCTCGATCACTCTCGGTCCGAGCAGAATCGCAGCCTCGGTCCAAGGCCGATTGCAGGATTGGGCGAGGGCAAACTCGAGGTTGACTTTTGCCCGCTGCCGGCAAAGCGGATTCGGTTCGGCGGGCCAGCTTGACCGCCGCAGAGGCCAGGTCGAGAAGCGCTCGTTCAGGCTCAAGCCGGCTTCGTGCACGCCGATCAGCGGGAAGAGCTTTCCGGTCGATCCGATCGAGCGAGCGATGTCGGAGGCGCGGTTCCATTCTCCCGTGTAGCTGCAGGAGCCCGTGAGCGCGAGCGCTTCGCCGGAGGGCCGCATGAAAAATCCGGCGCCCTGATATGCGCCGCTGATCGAGCAGATTTGCGTCTGCAGAGTTTGCTGGAACTCAGGATCGATGAGCACGATCAGACGGTAGTCTTCCGGCAGCTTGATGCCGTTGGCGCTCGCTTCCCGCAGCGCAAGATCTCGGTAAGGCCGGTATTCGAGCCGCGCATAGACCTGGTTCCCGCGGCGAAGCTTGCCATTCTCGATGCGGCGCTTCAGCTCGTCCTCGGCCCGAGCTGCCTGCGTAAGCGTGATCTTCCTCTCGGCAAGCATGCGCTGCAACACGCTGACTGCGCTCTGCAAGGCGGCGGATGGGCTCTTCAGCGGATCGCGATTATTCGGCTCAGGCAGCATGCCGACGAGCAGCGCCGCTTCGGGCAGCGTCAAATTCTGCACGCCGACGCCGAAATAATAGCGTGCCGGATCGTCGAAGCCGTACATGTTGCGCGCATGCGGCACGACATTCATATAGCGGGTGAGGATTTCGCTCCGCGACAGGCGCGCATAGATCCTGATGGCGAGAACCGCCTCGATCAGTTTGCGCTCGAGGCTGTCCTCCTTCTTCAGCAGGATCGAGCGAGCGAGCTGCTGGGTGATCGTGCTGCCGCCTTGCCGGTCTCCGAGAGAAAAATGCCAGGCCGCGCGCAAGGTGGCCGGGTGGTCGATGGCGCCATGCGAGTAGAAGCGCTCGTCTTCGCTGGCGACCACGGCGTCTTTCAGGACTTGGGGGAACTCGCTCGCACCGAGCCTCGTCGGGCAGATCATGTGCTCGACATCGACGCCTGCCCTGCTCGAATGCTCGAACTGACAGGAGGTTAGGACCGCGTCGAGCAGGCGCCCGCTCGGCAGGTCCCACTGCTCGCTCTGAGCGATGACCCTCACCAACGTGAAAATGATGGCCATGCTCAAGGCCGGGAGCACGACGATGCTGATGGCAAACCGAAGAGTTCGCCTCCACAGGGTAATGTCCCCGCCGGCGGGTTCGGTTTGCAGTGGCCGCAACAGACGCGGAAAAGCCACGACCAATCCTATCGCTGGGGAACAACCCCGTAGACCCAATGCGGCAGCGACGGCTGCCAACCCTCATTCAGGGGCACAAATGCGGCTGAAGCATTGCACAACTCCAGCCGAGCGTACATGCAACCTACGCAAAATTAAGGGGCCGATTTAAGCCGAGCACGACGCACGGCGCCGACCTGCTGGTGAGCGGCGTCTTGGCAAGGGACAAGACCGCTCAGGTGGTAAAGTACCAGCTAGTCAGGCCCTCGCCGCAAGCGACCAACATGCTGGTCAAGAAGCTCGGCACGGTGGTATCGAAGGCAGGTCCGATGCTTGGCGGCGACTGACACTATCGTCATACCCGGACTTGATCCGCGCATCCATTCCGCTAACGCCCTATTGGGCGGAGCGCCAATGGAATGGATTGCCGGTTCAAGCCCGGCAATGACGTCTTCTATTCGATGATCCGGTTACCGCTTGAGGCGGGCGAGGTCCTCGGGCAGGTCGACATCTTCGAAGATGCCGTCGGTCGCGACTTCGACCTCCATGAGATGTTCTTCGTGCCGGGCCATCAGGGACTTGGCGCCGCTGTCGCCGGTCAATCCCATCATTTCGGCGAAATAGGCGCTGCCCCATAGCACCGGGTTGCCCCGCCGCCCCTGGCGCACAGGCGCGCGGATCGCGGCGGGACCTGTGAAGGCCGCCATAAGAGCGGTGAGCACCGAGGTCTCGACCCCTGGCATGTCGCCAAGCAGGATCAACGCTCCGTCGATGCCTGCAGGCAAGGCTCGTAGGCCAGCGCGCAGCGAGGTGCTGAGGCCGTCGGCGTAGTAAGGGTTGACAACGATGGCGACGGCGAGCCCACGCAGTGATGCAGCGACGGAAGCAGCCTCATGGCCGGTCACCACGATGACGGGCTGTGCGCCGCCGGCCAGCGCCACGGTGGCAACGCGACGTACCATCGTCTCGCCGCCGACAGATTCGAGCAGTTTGTTGCGCGGCGCCATGCGCGAGGAGAGGCCGCCGGCAAGCACGAGCCCTGCGATCCTCACGAACGCGCTCCGCCCCTGCCTCGCGCCACGGCAGTGATCTCGGCGATTATAGAGAGAGCGATTTCCGCCGCGCCCTGTGCACCTATATCGAGCCCGATCGGGGCATGAATGCGGGCGATGTCGGCGGCGGCGATCCCGGCCTGCTTGAGCCGTTCCACCCGGCCCGCATGGGTCTTCCTGCTCCCCAGCGCGCCGACATAGAACGCGTCTGAGCGAAGGGCTGAGATCAGCGCCGCATCGTCCAGCCTCGCGTCGTGGCTCAGCGCCACCACTGCCGTCGCGGCGTCGAGGCCTGCAGCCGGCAGCGCCTCATCAGGCCAATCATGCTCGATCTTGACATCCCCGAAGCGCTCTTGCGTGGCGAAAGCGGCACGCGGGTCGACGATCAAAACTTGGTAGCCGAGCGCCCTAGCCATGGGAACCAACGCTTGCGCCACATGCACGGCGCCGACGATGACGAGGCGCGTGGTCGGGGCGAAGACGTTGATGAAGATTTCGCCGTTGCGTCCCGGCACGGCCATGCTCTGGTCTTGGCGGAAGGCCTCGGCGAGGGCCGTCGCCAGATCGTCCCCGAGATCCTCCGGCGCATGGGCAAGCCGCCGTCTGCCGTTAGCGAGATCTGTTACCAGCGCCGCCTTGCGTCGCGCCTCGATGTCGCCGGCGAGTTGATGCAGCACGCCTGTTCCTTCGCCCGATCCTCCTTCCACCGGCTCGACGAAGATGCGGATGGTGCCACCACAGGCGAGCCCGGCCTTCCAGGCGGTGCCGTCTTCGACGCCGAATTCGAGCGTCTTTGGCTTGGCGGTGAGAAGAACCTGTGCCGCCTCGGCGATCACCTCGCCCTCCACGCAGCCACCCGAGACCGAGCCGAGGAAATTCCCTCCCCCGTCGATCGCAAGCTGGCTGCCGACCGGCCGTGGCGCCGAGCCCCAGGTCTGAATGACAGTGGCAAGGGCGACGCGGCGGCCTTCTTCCAGCCAGTCGAGCGCGCTTAGAATGACGCTTGGATCACCGGCACTCATCGCTTGCTCCGCAACTCCGGTTCTCGACAGTTTAGTCACTGAGCCAAGTCTTATAGCATTGACCTCAAGCGCGAAAATGCAGCTAGAATGGTTTTCGAGGAAGCGCTAGGGAGGGTGCCGACGCCACTGCATGGGATTGCAGCAGGCCGGTTCGCTGCAAAAGTGAATCTGAACACTATTAGAGAAGTGAAGCAGCCTCGCTCCGCCGAGGAGATCGTCAAGTGGAGTTCCGGCTATGCCTGGCTCGCCGGGGGCACTTGGCTGTTCTCAACGCCGCAGATCGCGACCG
>DATFVP010000108.1:0-3878 GCA_035260285.1 Methyloceanibacter sp. | reverse complement strand
CGTCAATCCCGAGCTTGGGATGACCTATGCGGTCAATCTGCACCAGCCGATGACCTATCACGTCGAGAGCACGCCCTATCCGGGCGGCAAGCTCTGGCTCGGCGGCGCCTTCAAGATCATTCCGGGCTCGGAGCAGTTCGGAAATGTCAGCGCCGTCGATTACAACACCGGCAAGATCGCCTGGCAGGTGAAGACGCCTCTGCCCATGATGGGCGGCCCGCTTACCACTGCGGGCGGACTCGTTTTCGCCGGCGAAGGCGACGGCTGGTTCAGGGCCTACGACGCCAAGGACGGCAAGGTGCTATGGTCGTTCTTCGCGGGCGCCGGCGTGAACGCGCCTCCGGCCTCCTACACCGTCGACGGGAAGCAATACATCGTCGTCGGCGCGGGCGGTAACGTCCAAATCGACTTCAAGCGCGGCAACAACATCATCGCCTTCACGGCCGACTGATCGTTCGCCGCAATTGCAACGCGAGAGGACGGGGCATTCGTGCCCCGTCCTTTTCATGGCCTGACCCCTTGGAGCATAAGGGATGTTTTTGAGCCTGGCGTCGCGCGCCATTTTGTTCGCTGGTGTCGCGCTCATGAGCGGACACGCTTTCGCGGGCGGCAGCGAGGCCGCCTCCGCTCCCGATCCCGTTGCCGAAAAGGCGAAGATTTGCGCCACCTGCCATGGCGAGCAGGGCATCCCCATCAACAAGCAGACGCCTGTGATCTGGGGCCAGGACGAGGGTTACCTCTATTTGCAGCTACGCGACTTCAAGAGCGGCGCGCGCAAGAACGCTCTGATGGAGCCAATCGCCGCGACCCTCGAGAAGAACGACATGCTGGCGCTCGCGGCCTACTTCAAGAAACAGAAATGGCCCAACCTGCAACAACCCTCGGCGCCGGCCGATGCGGCCAAGACGGCCGAGACAGCCGCGACCTCGATTGGCTGCCGCGGTTGTCACCTCCAATACTTCCAGGGCGACGGGACCACGGCACGGCTCGCCGGCCAATGGCAGGAATATCTCCAAGCGACCATGATGGCCTTTCGCGACGGGTCACGCGGCAACAATCCGGGCATGTCGGACCTGATGAAGGCGGCTTCGCCCGACGACATCGCCGCGTTGTCGCAATATCTCGCCGGAATGCAGATCGACGCTTATCTCGGTTCCGGGCGCTAAGGCTGGCCTGCGAGTTCGGCGCGGAGCGCCATCACCGAGGCAAGATCGCTCGCCGTCTTTCCATCCTTGTCTTTCAGCGTCCGGTCGGCCCCGCGAGCGAGAAGCGCTTCGGCCGCAGCCGTATGGCCAAGCATTGCCGCGAGCATCAGCGCCGTGCGCCCTTGATCGTCCTGGTCATCGAGTTTGGCGCCGCGATCGAGCAGTAAGTTTATGACTTGGACCACGTCCTTGGTACCGGCGTCATCCGAATGACCGGCCGCCCACATCAGCGCGGTCAGGCCTTGTCCGTAGCGTGCATTCACGTTGGCGCCATGATCGAGCAGGAGTTGCGCGACAGGCGGGAAACCGCGGCCCACCGCATAGACGAGCGGCCCTTTCCCCGTCTTGTCGAGATCGTTGAGGTCGGCGCCCTTCTCGATCAGGTAGCGCACGATCGGCTCGCTCCCCATATAGGCGCCGGCCGCAACCGGCGTCACCTCGCTGCGCCCGGGCAAGTTCACATTCGCGCCCGCCTCGACCAGGAGGCGCACCACCGCCATCCGGCCGTTTTCCGCCGCGCTGAACAGGGCGGTCGAACCGTCGAGATCGCGCGCATCGATCGCCGCACCCTTCTCGAGGAACAGCGTCACGATCTTCTGCTGACCTGACGCCGCCGCGCGCGCAAGAGGCCGCGAGCCGGTGCCGTCGCGAGCCTCGAGCGAAGCGCCTTTCTCGAGCAGGCGCTCGGCGAGCGCATCGCAGCCGCGGCGTGCGGCATCGAACAGCTTGATGTTCAGTTCAATCGAACTCGCATAGCGCTCGATCTGAAGATAGTCCTGCTCGAGTTCGAGGCACGGGCGCCGATTTGCGAACGCGGCATCCGAGATGCAAACGAGGCCGACAAGCGTGAGGGCGGCGCCAAGGCGGAATTTATGCATGTCCGGACTCGCTCTTCACATGGTGATCTATCGCGCCCAGTAGCTAGGGCAACCCGTTCTCCCGGGTCAAGGCTCAGCGGGCGACAGGGCCGCCTGCTTGTTGCCAAGCCTGCATCCCGCCATGAATATGGCGCGCGTTGGCAAGCCCCGCGTCGTGCGCCGCCTGCACGGCCATCGCCGAGCGCTCGCCGAAGGCGCAATAGAAAATAAGCCTCTTTTCGGCAGCCTTGCCCAACAATTGCAGGAGACCGTCGGCTTTGAGGCTCGCCTCGACGTCCGGGTAAGGGACGTGCAGAGACCCGGGGATCAGCCCATGCTTGCGCCGCTCCTGGTCTTCCCTCAAGTCGATCAAGATGACATCGGGCTGGCCGAGCAGGCTCTTGCCCTCCTCCGCGCCGATGGCCCAGCCCTTCCCCGCCACGATCTGCTGCGCGAGTCCGATGCGCATATTGGCGGGGATAGCGACATCCATCATTTTCGGATTGGGCAGGTTGAGGTTCTCCATCAGCGCGACATAGTCCTCGACCGACTTCATCTGAAGACGCGGATTGAACGCCTTTTCCTCGCCGATGGTTGAAACGGTGTCACCCTTATAGTCGTGCGCCGGATAGACCAGGGTGTCGTCGGGAAGCTTCAGCAGGCGCCCGAACAGCGAGGCGTATTGCGCCCGCGGATCGCCGTTCTGGAAATCGGTGCGTCCGGTGCCCCGGATCAAGAGCGTGTCGCCGGTGAAAACGCGGTCGGGCATGAGGTAACTGTAGGAATCGTCGGTATGTCCGGGGGTATACAGCGCCTCGAGCGTGAGCCCCTCGATGCCGACCCTGTCACCGTCGCCGACCCTGATCGACACGACGTCGGCCTTGGTCTGCTCGCCCATCACGGTGATGCAATGCGTGCGCTCGCTCAGCGCTTCGAGCCCGGTGATGTGATCGGCGTGAAGGTGGGTGTCGATCGCCTTTACCAGCCTGAGGTCGAGCTCGTTCAAGAGCTGAATGTAGCGATCGACCCGTTCGAGCACGGGATCGATGATAAGCGCCTCCCCGCCGTGGCGGCTCGCGAGCAGATAGGTGTAGGTGCTTGAGGCCTGGTCGAAGAGCTGCCGGAAAATCATCGCTCGTCACTTTGGGTCGCGTTGGGCCCCTCGCCATTTTCGCGCTCAAGACTATAGCAGCGGTGCGGACATGTTGGGCACCCGCTATAACGGCTGGACGAAGATGGGGCCAGGCGGGTTACACTTCGCCGCACGGGGAGCGATTTCATGCCCTCAACTCACAAAGCAAAGCCCGCAAACGGGGTTGCTAGCGCCGCTCTCGTCATTTGCGCCCTGATCCTGCTCGCGGCCGCGCTCTATTTCGCAAGCTCGGTCTTCGCGCCGCTCGCCTTCGCTCTCTTTATCCTCGCCATCGTCTGGCCGCTCCAAGAAGCGCTGGAAAGGGTGCTGCCCAAGGGCTTTGCCCTCTTCGTCACGCTTGCTGTCACCATCGTCGTGGTACTGATCTTCGCCTCGATGATCGCCTGGGCGCTCAGCGCTGTCGGCGACTGGCTGTTGAGCAACGTGCAACGCTTCCAGGCCGTGTATGCGCAAGCAACTGATTGGCTCGAGGGACACGGCATCTTCGTTGCCGGGATTCTGGCCGAGCGCTTCGATGTGATGTGGCTGTTGCGCCTGTTCCAGGACATTGCCATGCGGCTCAACCGGCTCGCCGGCTTCGCCATCCTCGTGTTCGTGTTCCTGATGATGGCGCTGCTCGAAGTCGAGCAGTTCCGGCGGAAGCTTGTCTCGCTCGACAGGCAA
>DATFVP010000107.1:0-6084 GCA_035260285.1 Methyloceanibacter sp. | reverse complement strand
ACGTTAAGCCTATTTGGCATCATGCTCGACTATCTTGCGCACGATGGTGTGGTGAACCCGCACGCCGTCTTGCTCGCCGTCTCCAATCAACGCCTGCGCAACTTTGCCGTCTGTCCGATCAGCAAGTGCGTTGATTGCTGGCACAATCAGTATCATGTTTGGGACCACCCAAAAAATCTCATGTAGCGGAAAACCACCTCGTTCGAGCAATCAGCAAAGTAAGATGGTACCCCATTTCAGTTGCGACCCCTTCTCAATTCTGGCGCTAAACTAGCGCATCATGCTCTCGCAACAGATTTTGCGGCATAGGGCTTGCCACGCTCGTTTAGATAGCCACCAGCCGCCCTACGTCTTCGTAGGGGCACTCGGTAGCGCGCTGTTGATGAGTTTGGTCGGATGGAGCTTGGCATTCGCTCAGCCAAGGGTCGCACCTGCCACGTCTGTGACGCAGGAACAGCTCAACAACGCCTCCGCCGACGAGAACAATTTTCTTCATACCAACGGCAACTACGATCAGACCCGCTATTTCCCGGGCAAGCAGATCAACACGTCCAATGTGGCTCATCTTCACCCCGCCTGGATCTTCCAGACCGAAGTGAAGGAGTCCCAGGAAACGACGCCGATCGTGGTCAACGGCGTGATGTATATCACGACGTCGTTCGATCACGTCTACGCGCTCAACGCCGAGACCGGCGAGGAATATTGGCACTACAAGCACGCCATGGGTCCGATTACGACCTATTGCTGCGGCCCTAACAATCGTGGCGTTGCCGTCTATGACGACAAGGTTTATCTGGCGACGCTCGACTCCCAGCTGGTGGCACTTGACGCCAAGACCGGCAGCATCGTTTGGCAGACCCAGATCGCCGATCCCACTCTCGGCTACAGCGAAACGATGGCGCCGACTGCCGTCAACGGCAAGATCCTGATCGGCACCAACGGCGGCGAATACGGTATCCGCGGCTTCGTCCGTGCCTATGATGCCAAGACCGGCAAGCTCATCTGGAACTTCGATACGATTCCCGAGAAATCTGTTGGCGTGTGGGCGACACACGACGCCACTGGTCACGACATGCATCGCGATATCGAGGCCGAGAAGGCGCAACTCGCCAAGACCGGCGATCCCTACAAGACGCTCGGCGGCGGCGTCTGGCAGAATCCGTCGATTGATCTCAAGCTCAACCGCATCTTCTTCGTGGTCGGCAATCCTTCGCCAGACCTCGACGGCGGCATCCGACCGGGCGACAACCTCTACACAGAATCGCTCGTATCGGTCGATCTCGATACCGGCAAATATGTCTGCCACCACCAGTTCATCCCGCACGACGTGTGGGATCTCGATGCGGTGAGTCCGACGGTACTGGTCGATGCAAAGGACAAGGATGGAAACGCCGTTCCGGCCGTTATCCACGCCAACAAGATCGGAAACGTCTTCGTCAACAGCCGCAAGGATTGCAGCCTCATCCGCTTCTCCGAGCCGATGGTGTCGCAGGAAGGCATGTGGACCTTGCCCACCGCAGAAGGTGCCCGCATGCTGCCGGGCGCCAATGGCGGCGTCGAATGGTCGCCGATGGCCGTCAATCCGGAGCTTGGGCTGACTTACGCGGTCAACCTGCATCAGCCGATGACCTATCAGGTGACGAGTTCGCCCTATCCTGGCGGCAAGCTCTGGCTCGGCGGCGCCTTCAAGGTGATTCCAACCGAGGAGTCCTTCGGCAACGTCACCGCCGTCGATTACAACACCGGCAAGATCGCATGGCAGAAGAAGACGCCTCTACCGATGATGGGCGGCGCGCTCACCACTGCCGGCGGCCTCATGTTCACCGGTGAGGGCGACGGCTGGTTCCGCGCCTACGATGCCAAGACCGGTGACGTGTTGTGGTCGTTCTTTGCCGGCGCCGGCGTCAATGCGCCGCCGGCTTCCTACTCCGTCGACGGCAAGCAATACATCGTCGTCGGCGCTGGCGGTAACGTCCAGATCGACTTCAAGCGCGGCAACAACATCATCGCCTTTACCGTCGATTGAGAGGCGTATCTGGTACGTGACAACCGGACGCATCTAGAAGTTGTAAGGGACGGGGCCAAACCATGGCTCCGTCCCTTACTTGTGCCTGAAACACTTGGACAAGGTTGCCGGTTATGCCCGCCATGCGAGTGGACTTTATCCATGCTGTCGCGCTGCTCATGTCCTTGGCCATGGGCGGAAGCGCTTTCGCCGACGATCCGATCGAGGCGAAGGCCAAGGTCTGCATCACCTGCCATGGCGAGAACGGCGTTCCACAGCTCAAGACGACGCCGGTGATCTGGGGGCAGAATGCGGGCTATCTTTTCTACCAGCTGCGTGACTTCAAATCCGGCTCGCGCAAGAACGACCTGATGTCGCCCATTGCTGCCTCGCTCGATCAGAAGGACCTGCTCCCACTCGCTGAATATTTTTCCAAGCTCAAATGGCCCAATCTCGCCCAGCCGGAAGCTGCCTCGGACGTCGCCGCCAAGGCTCAGGCCGCGGTCTCATCGGTGGGCTGCATCGGCTGTCATCTCGATCACTTCCAGGGCGACGGCACTACGGCCCGCCTCGCCGGACAGCATCAGGACTATCTGCAAAAGACCATGATGGACTTCCGCACCGGCGCGCGCGGCAACAATCCCGGCATGTCGGATCTGATGAAGGCGACCTCACCCGACGCCATAACCGCGCTCGCACAATATCTCGCCGGGATGCAGATCGACCAATATCTGGCCGGACAAGGTCACTAGCCTCTAGTGCGTCGCTGCGAGCTTCTCGCGCAGAACGGTGAGCGAGGTTAGGTCGGCGGCACTCTTCCCCTGCTTGTCGCGAAGACCCCTGTCGGCGCCATGCGCGAGCAGGAGATCGACAGCGATGGCATGGTTGAGTTCGGCCGCGATCATCAGCGGGGTGCGGCCGCGATTGTCCTGGTCGTCGATATGGGCGCCGCGGTCGAGCAGCAGCGTAATGACTTTGTTCATGTCGTCGACGCCGGCTTCGTCCGAATATCCCGCCGCCCACATCAGCGCCGTCAAGTCGTTGCCATAGCGAGCGTTGACGTCGACGCCATGATCGAGCAGCAGCTTGACGATGTCGGAGAAGCCGCGGCCGGCGGCATAGATGATCGCCGTCTTCTGCGTGTTGTCGGCCACCCTTGGGTCCGCCCCTTTATCGATCAATAACTCCACGATCGGCTGGCTGCCCATGTAGGCGCCCGCCTCCAGGGGCGTGAGCCCGCTGCGCCCGGGAATCTGCACGTCGGCGCCGTGCGCCACCAAGAGCTGGACGATCGGCAAGCGTCCCGCCTCTGCAGCTTGATAGAGAGCCGTCGAGCCGTCTATGGCGCGTGCATTGATCGGCGCGCCGCGGTCGAGGAATAGGGTAACAATTTCGGCTTGCCCGGACGCGGCGGCGCGACCCAAGGGCTGGATGCCAAGCCGATCTCTGGCCTCGAGCGAGGCGCCACGCTCAAGGAGATGCTTGGCGAGGTACGGACAGCCTTTGTCGGCGGCGGAGAACAGGGTTGCATTGACCTCGATCGTCGTGGCGGCTCTCTCGATCTGCTCGTAGCGCTGCTCCAGCGAACGGCAAACCTTCTGGTTGGCGAGTGCGCTTCCAACGAAGCTTGAGAGGAGAGAAGCCGTCAGAAATGCAATCTGAAGAGACGGACGCGCAACCAGAGACGGGGTCAATTCACTGTTCCTCACTGTGGTGATGCTTGGCGAGACTTCGCTTGACGGCCGGGGACTTTATCGCATCCTCAAATCGCGGGACAGGGGCTAAGGCTGCACCGCGGTGATCTGGTAGAATCGTTCCTTCCACTGGCCGTCCTGCCGCACCATGGCGGTGACGAAGGCAGGGGATGGTATCGGCTTGCCCTTGTAGGTCCCCTCGAGCCTCGCAGTGAAGGTCCGCATGGCGGCATCCGGGCCGAGCACATCCACTTTCACGGGGCCGACATTAGTCTGCGCGTATTTGAGTTCAGGCAGAGATGCGATCTGCTCGTCCACCGATTGCGGAGCGCCGTAATAGGGCGTCACGGCGATATGGTCCGCCGTCATCATGCGCTTGATCTCCTCCGCACTTTACCGCTCGAAAGCATTGTCGAGCGCGGCGGCGATGGCGGCGATGGTCTCAGCCTCCCCGGCGTGGGCCTGCAGCAAGCCGGCGGCGAGACCAAGGAGGACGAGGACAAGCAGGGCTGTTGTTCGCAACACTACGCTCCACTGACGTTGAGGTTCAATTCGGCACTCGTCGCCGACCTTGCTGGCATCGGCGCGGTGACGCTCACTCTGTCTTCGCCAACCGGCAGCAGGACGATGCCAAGCCCGGCGCGGCATGCCTCGAAGCGCCGAAGTACGTCAGCCCGATCGCGCCCGCCAAGGGAGACGATACCGTAGCGGAAGCTCGTCCCATCCTGAAGCTCGTCGGAGAGTTTCCGTCCTGCCGTGGCGTGGATCTCCACCCTGATGTCAGGGTAGAGGTGCTCAAGCTCCGCGAGCTTTTCCTCGGAGGGAAGTGCTGCCACCTCGCAATCCTCGAAGGTGCGCAACACGCAGCTCGCCGCGAATTCATGTCGGCCCTCGCGCCGCTTCGGCGAAGGCCGCACCCCGGTGCCGATATCGAGAAGAACCTCATAGGAATTGCTGCCGTCGACCTTCTCGTAAAGGTCGGCGAATTGCGAAGCCATGCGTGGGTTGATCTCTATGATAGCGATGCGGTCTTGGCATGCATCGTACATCATCTCGATATTGAATAGCCCGTTGTCGAAGCCGAGCCCACTCATCAGCCGCCGCGCCATTTCTGCCATGCGCTCCTGGACCCCGTCGGGTAACGCCGAGGGATAGTCGAAGCGCGAGAAGGCGAGCGTGCCGGGGAAGAAGATCGAATCGGTCACGCCGAGAATGTCCACCTCCCCGCCAAACGCATAGCCCTCGACCGTGACCTGATGGCCCTGGAGCAGCCCTTCGGCGATGAGGCGCGTGGAGCCGATTGCGACGCTCGCCTCGCGTTCGAGCAGCCGCTCAAGCGGCAGAAAGAAATCATCGAGCGCGATCCACCTACGTTTAGCCTCGGCGAGTTCGGCCGCGCAGTCGATCCTTTGCGCGCCAATGGAGAAGAACGACTTCATTAGCTTGACGAAGACCGGGAAGGCGATCCCGTCGGGAAGCTCTGCCTTTTCGGCAATGTCGATGGGCCAGAAGGGTGGCACTGCTCCGGGAAGGATGCGTGCCTGTGCTAGGCGCGACAGATATTTGTGCTGGCAGATGAGGCTGACCTTCGGGTCTGGGCCGGGCAGCCCCAACGTCTTGGCAAGGACCGAAGCGAGCGCAGCTCCTGGATAGTCGTCGGTGCTGACGATCGCCGCGATATCGCGGCCCGCGAGCTCGGCACCGATGCGCGCGATCTCCCAAAATGGGTCGGCAACGCCGTCGAGACCCTCAGCCCTGCCGCCGATCAGTTCCTCGAGGCTCGTGCTGGCATAATCATGGAACAGGTAAGTGAGGTCGGGACGGGCAAGCCTGGGCAGCTCGCGATGGTCGCGGAAGGTCGAGCAGACCACGAGAACCTCGCGCGGCGCGCCGGAATAGCCGAGAGGCTGCATACCGGCCCAGGAATGCCGCTCCGCGATATCTTGCACCGATGCGCCTCTGAAGCGGGGTGGTCAGCCCGGCCTTTCGTAAGGTCTTCCATCTAGCTTTGCAATCGGTGCCGATGCTGGTTCAGGTTCGCCCCCGAGGTTTGGCGCGAGGCTCAAGAGGGATCATGCCGCTGCATTACGGTAAAATTTTCGGGATTATTGCGCTGCTGACCATCCTGGCCTTTGTTCTGTGGCAGCTGTGGATCGCCTTCTTCGCCGGCGAAGCCTTCGATGAGAAGGTGTCGCCCCCACACGCCGAGGCGCCTCTCGTAGGGATGGCGCGCGCTTAACAAAGGCGGTGCCGTGGGATCGAGGACCTTGGTGTTTGGCGGAGGCGGCCAAGGCGGATGCCATCTGATCAAGATGGCATCGCGGTTTCGCATCAGCGTGACCGTAGAGATAGGCGAGGCTCTGACCGTGCGAGTCTACGATTTTG
>DATFVP010000106.1:0-2889 GCA_035260285.1 Methyloceanibacter sp. | reverse complement strand
ACCGCGCGCTGCATAAATGCCTGTTCGCTCATCAGCCAATCGCCTCGTCAAACGGGGGCATGGTGTACTCGTCGCTTAACTGGCGATGGTCGTCGCATCATCGGTGATTTCCATCCGCCGAGATTAGTCCTGCTGGGGTGTGACTGGTCAGCCTTGGCGTCCACGCAGATGTCAAAGGTCGAGTGCATCTGATCGAGACGGACCCGCATTGTTTTCCTGCTCATGGTCGCCTCCTCAATGCGTGCCCTCACGAGGGGACCGCAGGTCGAGTTTCTGGGAGCCACCGATGCCCACGCTCACCGACGGGAAAGTACCCCTTGCCGGTAACCATTGCTCCTACTGCGCTGTTGGCGCCCCTCATTGTTTCGTCAAAATAAACGCATAAGCACACAGGACTATCGCGGTGGCCGCAAGGACAACAGCCGTTGTGAGCTTCGCGATCTTTTTTATTTTTGGTGTGGGCTGCTCTTGGCGTGGCGCCGTTGCCAACGGCGGCTCTTGGGGTGGCTGCGTCGATAACGGGAGCTCTTGCGGCGTAATGTTGAAATTATCTAACCGCTTCTTTGGCGCGCTCGCTGGAGCACGCTTTTTCTTCGGTTTCCGTCCTCTGCTTTTGGGCATAGGTAAGCAGTGGGTTGGCACGGATCAGGTAGGTCGCTCTCCCGAGACGATAGGGAGTGCTTGCAGGAATACCGCGACGCCGGACTGCTTTTCCGGATCATCTCGCAGTTGTGTTCATGAGCACGCCGATGCGTCGCACGCGCTCGCCCTGCTGCGCCCGCGCCGCGAGCGGCCACATCGCCGCCGCGCCACCAATGAGCATGATGAACTCGCGGCGTCTTACAGCGAGCATTTGGCTTCCTCTCACTGGCCGTGTCCTCCCTATAGTATCAAACCAGTCTGAGGCCAGCCACAGGCCACCCGCTATGGCCATAAGCAACTGAGAGCACAACAGCGATACGTTGCCGGCCGTTAAGGCGCATCGTTACCTGTCGGACTTCTTACTTCCGGGTATAGGGCTAAAGAGGGCCTGATACACTTTCCTCATGCCCGGCGACTCAGGTCTATGGAAAGGGACGGGTTCACTAAGCGCCGACAGCCACGTGATCACGCCCTGAACCGGCGCGGGCTTAATCACATCGACAAGCTTACCTAGGTCGTCGGCGAGCTTGTTTATCTTGGCGTATTGTTTGTTGAACTCCTTCTCGCCCCACACCTGATCGTGCACACGGACACGTCCATCCTTCGCAACAGTTCTTCTGAACTGCACATCGCCACTAGACGTAGGCTCGAAGGATGAATGGATGACAAGCTGCCGAACATCGTTGATGCCAAACACTCTCTTACAGGTGTCCTCTCCGAATTTCCTATCCTTCGCATTGCCCGCCTGCTGAGAGGCGGCCGTCCTGACGAGGTTCAGCTTCTTGGCGAAGTCCAGGCTACCCGTGACGATAGGACCGGCATTCTCGTCGAGGTCGAATAGTTTGATCACGCCGTGGTCGATCTTCTGCTCGATACGGCCGAAGTGGTATTGGAACCGACCAACAAGCAGGCATGCCTGTTCCAGTGGGTCTGCTTGAGCCGATGTATTCGCGGTTTGCGCCATCAGAACATCCGTTGTGCTGGCCTGCATTGCAGGTCATACGTCAGCATCGAGTTCAGGAGCCGCGTCGGGTAGGCTTGCGCCCACGCGATGCGCGATAGAGCCGGCAGTGTGGCAGCGCCCGCGGCCAGATGCAGAAAATTTCGGCGGGGAAGTTTCATTCTGAACCTCCCTCTCGCTTCACATCACTCGATCACCTCGTCGGCGCGCGCGAGTAGCGTCGGCGGGACCGTCAGGCCCAGCACCTTGGCTGTCGTCAGGTTGATCACCAGCTCCAATTTGGTCGGAAATTCGATCGGCAGATCACCGGCCCTGGCGCCCTTCAGGATCTTGCCCACGAAGGCGGCGGTTCGCCGCCAGCTCTCGTGCAGTTCAACGCCGTAGCTCATCAGTCCGCCGTCCTCGACGTTCTGACGCAGGCCGAACATGGTCGGCAGCCGTGCCGCCGCCGCTAGCAGCGCAATTCGCTTTCGCTCGTTGAAGAACAAGGTATCGTCGAGCGCGAGCACCATTGTCACCGCATGACGGGCCAAGGTCTCAAATGCTGCGTGAAGATGGTCTGGCACACGAGCCTGCAAGGCTATGAGCTCGATCCCCAGCGTAGTGGCCGCGCCTTCCAGGGCACCTCGCCGAGCCGCGTGCGTCGGATTGCTGGGATTCATCAGCAGACCGATCTTGCGGGTGCCTGGAACCATTTCGACCGCGAGCGCGAGCTGCTTGCTCGGCAAATCCTCGACCGTCAACAACACGCCGGTGACATTGCCGCCGGGTCGTGCATGGCTGGCCGCTAGGCCGAAGCCGACCGGATCGACCAGAACCGGCGAGACGATCGGGATCGTGTCCGTCAACTTTTTGAAACCGAGAACACTTGCCATCGTGCCGACCGCGATGACCTCGGGCTTGAGACGAAGCAGCTCTTCTGCAAGCCGCGGCGAGCGCGCCAGATCCCCATCGGCGTAGCGGGCCTCGAAGATCCAGTTCTGGCCTTCGACGTATCCGAGCTCGCGCATGCCTTGCAGGAAGCCATCGAAGTTGCGCCTGACGCCCGCCTTCGAGCCGCCGAATAGGCAGGCTACCAACGGCCACGGCGCGTTGCCCTGCTGCGCCCGCGCCGCGAGCGGCCACGCAACAGCCGCGCCGCCGAACAGCGTGATGAACTCGCGCCGCCTCATGGGGACTTGCCCTCCCGCCGGGCGCTCTGACCGGCTAAGCGTCTGAGGCGCCAGAGCGGCGGGTAACCCAGCATTGCCTTGGTCCTCCATACGTAAATGTCTTTTTCGATCCAG
>DATFVP010000105.1:0-2951 GCA_035260285.1 Methyloceanibacter sp. | reverse complement strand
GACCACGCGCTTCAGCACGACGCGCGGCGCCTGCTCGACCAGCTTGCCGTTCATGTACGGATCGGCAGCAAGCCAGCCCACCTCTTTGCGCCAGGGAAGCTGGATCAGGCTGTCTGGATCGGGGATGGCGAGCACGTCTGGATCGGCAGGTGTCATGTCGAGCCAGCTGGCAAAGCCGGCAAAGCCAGCTCCCGCCTTAGCCATCTCGCCGATCGCGGCCGCAGGCACGAGCTTTGCCCGCACGGTGCCGAAGAGGTCGACATAGCTGATGAGGAAATATTTGATTCCTTTTACTTTCGCGGTTTGTGCCAAGTCGGTCATGCCATTACTCCCACTCTAGAATGAAGCGCTTCCAGCGCCCGGAATCCAATTCGTGCCGGCGAGCGGCACGCCCGCCATGGCCGCCGCTTCCACCGTCAAGGCGACGATATCCTCTGGCTCGAGATTATGCACATGGCTCTTGCCACAGGCGCGCGCGATGGTTTGCGTCTCTAGCGTTAGCACCGAGAGATAGTTGGCGAGCCGACGCCCGCCCGCGACCGGATCGAAGCGCTTGAACAGCTCGGGGTCTTGCGTAGTGATGCCGGCAGGATCTCGCCCTTCGTGATAATCGTCGTAGGCGCCGGCGCGCGAGCCGATCTTGCGATATTCCTCGTCGAGATGGGGAGCGTTGTCACCAAGCGCGATCAGCGCGGCAGTGCCGATCGAGGCCGCATCGGCGCCAAGTGCCAGTGCCTTGGCGACATCGGCGCCGTTGCGGATGCCGCCGGAGACGATAAGCTGCACCTTGCGATGCATGTCGAGCTCTTGCAGCGCCTGCACTGCCGGGCGGATGGCGGAGAGGATTGGAATGCCAACATGCTCGATGAACACCTCCTGCGTCGCCGCGGTGCCGCCCTGCATGCCGTCGAGCATCACCACGTCGGCGCCTGCCTTCACTGCGAGCGCCGTGTCGTAATAGGGTCGCGCGGCGCCGATCTTGATGTAGATCGGTTTCTCCCAATCGGTGATTTCGCGGATCTCCTCGATCTTGATCTCAAGATCGTCAGGACCGGTCCAATCCGGATGACGGCAGGCCGAGCGTTGGTCAATGCCCTCAGGCAAAGTGCGCATCTCCGCCACCCGCTTTGAGATCTTCTGACCCAGCAGCATGCCGCCGCCGCCAGGCTTCGCGCCTTGGCCGACGACGATTTCGATGGCATCGGCCTTGCGCAAATGATCAGGGTTCATGCCGTAACGCGAGGGCAGTATCTGGTAGACTAAGGTCTTCGAGCTCTGCCGCTCTTCCTCGGTCATGCCGCCGTCGCCAGTGGTAGTGGAGGTGCCCATGATCGAGGCGCCGCGGCCGAGCGCCTCCTTGGCAGGGCCCGACAGCGCGCCGAAACTCATGCCGGCGATGGTGATGGGAATCTTCAGATGGATCGGTTTCTTGGCGAAGCGCGTGCCAAGCATCACGTCGGTCGCGCATTTCTCGCGGTAGCCTTCGAGCGGATAACGGCTGATCGAAGCGCCGAGAAAAAGAAGATCGTCGAAATGCGGGACCTTGCGTTTGGCGCCGAAGCCGCGAATGTCGTAGATGCCGGTGGCGGCGGCGCGATGGATCTCGGCGATCGAATGCTCATCGAAGGTCGCGGAGATGCGCGGTGGCGTATGCACCCAGCGGGTTTCGGCGCCCATCAATACGCCTCCAGATTGTCCATGTGGAAATGGTAGAGCTGCCGCGCCGAGCCGTATCGGCGGAATTCCGCCGGATCGACCTGTCCGTCGAGCCCCGCCTCCTGAAGCAACTTGTTGAGCTTCTGTTTGTGCTCATCGCGAAGCGGCTTCTCTATACAATCCGAGCCGAGGCTGTTCACCTTCCCGCGCACGAACAGACGCGCTTCATAGAGCGAGTCGCCGAGCGCATCGCCGGTGTCGCCAAGCACCACCAGCGAGCCGGCTTGCGCCATGAACGCCGACATGTGGCCGACCGAACCTTTTACCACGATATCGATGCCGCGGGCTGAGATGCCGCAGCGGCTTGAGGCATTGCCGTCGATCACGAGCAACCCGCCACACCCTGTCGCTCCTGCGGAGGCCGAGGCGTCGCCTTTGACGTGCACCCGGCCCGACATCATGTTCTCGGCGACGGCGACGCCGGCTGAGCCGTTGATGATGATTTTGGCACGCTTGTTCATGCCAGCGCAGTAGTAGCCGGCATTGCCATCAATCTCGACCGTGATGGGCGCGTCCACACCGGCGGCAATGGCGTGGCGCCCGCGCGGGTTTAGCACGCGGAAACATGTGTCGTTGGTTCCCTCAGCCAAGTCATGCAGCATTTGGTTGAATTCGCGGAGGGAGGTGACCTCCAGATCGATGGTCGGCATCAATGCCGTTCCCAGAAATAAACTGTGGACGGCTTAGGCTCCCACACATGCGCCTTCTCGATGCCGGGGAGGCTAGCAAGCGCGCGATATTCCGAGCCAAATGCAACATAGTCGTCGGTCTCGGCCATGACCGCGGGCTTGCAGGAGATTGGATCGCGCAACACGCCGAAGCCGTCCTCGGTGCCAACCACAAAGGTGTAAAAGCCGTCGAGATCGTCAAGCGAATGCTTGAGCGCTTCGCCGAGGCTGTCGCCCTGGCTGATGCGCCAAGTGAGATAGCCGGCCGCCACTTCGGTGTCGTTCTCCGTTTCGAAGCTCAGGCCCTTCCGCTTCAACTGTCGGCGGAGCGCGTTGTGATTGGAGAGCGAGCCGTTATGCACAAGGCACTGGTCGCGGCCCGTCGAGAAAGGATGGGCACCATTAGTAGTGACCGCCGACTCTGTCGCCATGCGTGTATGCGCGATGCCGTGTGATCCCGCCATGTTTTCGAGATGAAAGCGCTTGGCCACGGCGTCAGGACGTCCGACTTCCTTGTAAATCTCCATGCGGGTGCCGGAGCCTACGATCTTCATATCGTTACCATTA
>DATFVP010000104.1:0-2752 GCA_035260285.1 Methyloceanibacter sp. | reverse complement strand
GCGTTGATCCTCGGCGACCGCGGCTGAATCCCACAACAGCCTGCCGATCAGGGTCGACTTGCCGTCATCGACCGAGCCGCAGGTGAGCAGCCGCACCATGGCTCCGCTCTCGGGCGCAGGCGACGATACGGGGGCCGCTATTACGGGGACGACGTCGTTCTTTTCTCTTAGCGCAGCGAGATGCATCAGAAGTAACCCTCACGCTTTTTCATTTCCATGGCGCCAGCCTGATCGTGGTCGATCAGCCGCCCTGCCCGCTCCGAGTATTTGGCGCGCAGCACCTCATCCACCACCGCATTGATGTCGCTCGCCTCGGATTCCACCGGCGCGGTAAGCGGCCAGCAGCCGAGCGTGCGGAAGCGGATGTTGCGCAGCTCCGGCTCCTCGCCAGGCTCAAGGCGCATGCGCTCGTCGTCGACCATGATCAGCTGGCCGTCGCGGGTCACCACCGGGCGAGGTGCGGCAAAATACAGAGGAACCACGTCGAGCTTCTCGAGTGCGATGTAGCGCCACACATCGCCTTCGGTCCAATTCGATAGCGGGAAGACGCGCACCGTCTCGCCCTTGCCGAGCCTGCCGTTGAGCAGCGTCCACATTTCAGGGCGCTGGCGGCGCGGCTCCCATCGGTGGCCTGCGGCACGGAAGGAAAACACCCGCTCCTTGGCGCGTGACGCCTCCTCGTCGCGCCGGGCGCCACCGAAGGCAGCATCGAAACCACCGGCATCGAGCGCCGCGCGCAAGGCCTGTGTCTTCATGATGTCGGTATAGACCGACGGCGGATGGTCGAAGGGGTTGATGCCGCGCGCCAAGCCGTCATGGTTGGTGTGGACGATCAGATCGAGCCCAAACTCGCGCGCCGTCTTGTCGCGGAAGGCGATCATGTCGCGGAACTTCCACGTGGTGTCGATGTGCAGAAGTGGGAACGGGGGCTTCGCCGGCCAGAAAGCCTTGCGCGCGAGATGCAACAGCACGGTCGAGTCCTTGCCGATAGAGTAGAGCAGCACTGGCGCGCGGAACTGTGCCGCAGCCTCGCGGAAGATGTGGATGCTCTCTGCCTCTAACAGCTTCAAATGCGAAACGAGCGCGGTCATGCGGCCTTCCCCTCACGGCGCGGGTTCATATGCAGCCCGCACTCCTTCTTCTCCTCATGCTCCCACCACCAGCGGCCGGCGCGCGGATGCTCGCCTGGCTGCACGGCGCGAGTGCAAGGCTGGCAGCCGATAGAGATGAAGCCGCGGGCATGTAGCGGATTCACCGGCACGTTGTTCTCGGCGATATAGGCGGTGAGCTCCTGCGTCGACCAATCGGCGATGGGGTTGACTTTGAGCAGCCCGCGCTCCTCGTCCCATGCGGCAAGTGCCACGTCGGCTCGCTCCTTGGAATGCTCGCGGCGGATGCCGGTGATCCAGCCTTGGGCACCTTTCAGCTCGCGGTTCAGGGGACGGACTTTGCGCACCTCGCAGCAGCCCTTGCGGTTGTCGACCGACTGGCGGAAGCCGAACACGCCGTCGCGAGCAACGAGCGCCTCCACCTCCGAGGCTTCCGGCGTGACGAGCCGGATGCGCAAGCCATAGCGGATCTCGGAAAGCTCGACGGTCTCAAGCACCTCGGGGAACAAGCGGCCGGTGTCGAGGGTGAAAATATCGATGTCAGCGCCGGACTCGGCGATGGCATTGAGGATGGCCTGATCGTCGAGACCGAGGCTCGTTGAGAAGGTAATGCGTCCCTCGACAGACCGCCGCAGCTCGGCGATGCGCTCGGCAAGGCTTTCGATTTTCGCAAGACGCGCGTTCAGCGCCTCTGCCTCGCGCTTAGAGGCATCGCGGCGGAGCGGCTGCGGGTTGCGGAAGCCAGGCTGATAGAGGTGGCGGATGCGGGTCAGAGCCCCCTTCCAGGTTTCGACGTCATTGTCATCGGTGATCTCGGCGGTGTCGAAGCCCGAGCGGAGCAGGAAGGGCGCGAGGTCGGGGATCAGATAACCGACCGCCCTGATCTCGCCCTTGAAGCCGTGACGCTCGCGCAACAGCACGGCGAGCGAATGGCCGCGGCCGTCGCCGAAGGTGGGGAAGCGGATGGCGATGGGCCCGCCAGTCGCCGCGGCAGCGGCTAGAGCCGCAGCGTCGGCCGTCGGTTCGAGCAGCGCATCGTCGTCGTCAGTGCCCGGGACGAGATCTCCTGTGCGAAGATCAAGCAGCGCCATAGAGGGCCTCCTTGAAGGGCGTGGCACCGATCCTGCGCCAGGTGGCGAGGAAGTCCTCGCCGTCGTTGCGGTTGGCAAGATAGGTGGAGACGATGGTGTCGATGGCATCAGGCACGGCCTCGGCCCGGAAGCCTGGGCCGATGATGGTGCCAACCTCGGCATCATCCTTCGGGCTGCCGCCGAGCGAAATCTGGTAGAGCTCGGTGCCTTTCTTGTCGACGCCGAGGATGCCGATATTGCCGGAATGGTGATGGCCGCAGGCATTGATGCAGCCCGACATATTGAGGCGAAGCGGCCCAATGTCTTCCTGACGCTTCAAATCTTCGAAGCGCCTGGCGATCTCCTTGGCGATCGGGATCGAGCGGGCATTTGCAAGGTTGCAATAGTCGAGACCCGGGCAGCAGATCATGTCGCCCAAGAGATCGTAGTTGCCGGTGGCGAGCCCGTTCGATTTGAGCTCGTCATAGACGGCGAGCAGGTCTCTGCGCGCGACGTGCGGCAGGATGAGGTTCTGGGTGTAGTTCACCCGTGCCTCGTTCAGGCTGTAGCGCT
>DATFVP010000103.1:0-3224 GCA_035260285.1 Methyloceanibacter sp. | reverse complement strand
GGCAGGTCAGGAGGCAAATGGGAGCGTCAGGCGATGCGGGACTAGCCGCGATATTCCTGGATGCGGGTCGCTCGCAAGCCGGGCAGGCCGTGCTTATCAATGGACCGCTGCCAGCTCAGGAACTCATCGACGGTGAGGGTGTAGCGCTCGCAGGCTTCCTCGAGGCTGATCAAGCCGCCGCGGACCGCGGCGACGACCTCGGCCTTGCGGCGAATGACCCACCGTTTGGTATCCCTGGGCGGCAGATCGGCGACGGTAAGCGGACTGCCGTCGGGGCCGATCACATATCTGACGCGTGGCCTAAAATGATCAGTCATGGACTCAACATCACCACAGGCTCAAAGCGAGCCAAGACGCACTCTTCGGCGGAACCAAGGACCAACACTAATCCGCCGCATTTAAGATTTGCCTAAGCCCTGAGGTAAAAGAAGCCCCAGAAAAGCCCTTAAAAATAATCGATTTTGCCACCTAACCACAGGCCGAAGAGAGCTTGGCCGCGGGCGCTCCTTGGCTTGCATGGCGGAGGGGCGCCCCCTATCTTATGCCTGGAACTATGCCATTTTTCTCGAGCCGCGGCTGGGCGGGGAGCCTGCGAGCGCCGTGGCAACTCTTGGAACTCCGAGCCTGCGATCCGTGACGCCAGCAAAGCCCGAGGGGCTAAACAGTCTTTATCTGCCGGGTCGGCCAGCCGATACGAGGGTGGTGGTGGCCATGTCGGGCGGGGTTGATTCCTCCGTGGTCGCGGCCCTGCTGAAGAGCCAGGGCTACGACGTGGTCGGCATCACGCTTCAGATGTACGATCATGGCGAAGCGGTCGGTCGCAAGGGGGCCTGTTGCGCCGGCCAGGATATCCAGGATGCCAGACACGTGGCGCAGTCGCTCGGCATTCCTCACTATGTCCTCGATTACGAGGCGAGGTTCGCCAAGGCTGTCATGGGCGAGTTCGCCGACAGCTATCTTGCCGGCGAGACGCCGGTGCCGTGCGTGGTCTGCAACCAGAAGATCAAGTTCCAGGATCTGTTGCAGACCACGAAGGAGCTCGGCGCCTCGGCGCTCGCTACCGGTCATTATGTCAGGAGCAGGCCTGGCCCGAGGGGCTTCGAGCTTTACCGAGCGAAGGACGCCGAGCGCGACCAGAGCTATTTCCTGTTCGCCACCACCCCCGCGCAGCTCGACTTCCTTCGCTTTCCGCTAGGCGATCACGACAAGGAGACCACGCGCAAGCTTGCCCGTGAGTTTGGGCTTCCGACCGCTGCGAAGTCGGACAGCCAGGACATCTGCTTCGTCCCGACGGGGCGCTACACGCAAATCATCGAGCGCTTGCGCCCTGGCGCCGCGGAGCCGGGCGACATCATCCATGTTGATGGGCACGTGCTCGGCCGGCATGGCGGCATCATCAACTATACGATCGGTCAAAGGCGCGGGATTGGCGTGGCGGCAGCTGAGCCGCTCTACGTGGTCAAGCTCGATGCCGAGCGCCGCGAAGTGGTGGTCGGCCCGCGCGAGCGGTTGCGCACGCGCCATATCAGCTTGCGCGAAGTGAACTGGCTCGGCGATGAACCCTTGGAGGACCTGGCCGGGCACGCTAAGGAAGTGCTGGCGAGGATCCGGTCGAGCGGGCCTTTACAGCAAGCGACGCTGCGGCCGGATTCGTCCGGCTTTAAGGTCGAGCTTGCCCATGGCGAGGAGGGTGTGTCGCCAGGTCAGGCTTGCGTGTTTTACACTGCCGGCGAGTGCGGGGAGCGGCTGCTTGGCGGAGGCTGGATCAAGGCAGCCAAAGGGGCCGAGGTCATCCCGGATCGTTCCCGCGCGAGACAGATGTTAGCGGGTCGTGAGCCTTTGGCGGCCAGCCCGCGCTGAGGTGGCCGAGGTCTACAGACCTCGCGCGAGAGATCAATGGGTCGCCCGAGCGGGCGTGAAGTAAGCGAGGGTAGGGTTGGGTTCTAGAGCTGATCTGTTGGACTCGGCTTCGGTGCGTCATGCTTATCGGCGTTGGGCACCCGTCTACGACTTCACCTTCGGCACGGTTGCCGAGTCGGGCCGTAAGAATGCGGTGAAGATCATCAACCGGAGGCGGGGGCGCGTGCTCGAAGTCGGCGTCGGCACCGGGCTGTCGCTGCCTTGTTACGAGAAGCATCTGAGCATCACCGGTATCGATCTCTCTCCGGAGATGCTGGACAAGGCAAGGGCACGGGTGCGGCGGCAAGGTCTCGGCAATATCGACGGCCTTTACGAGATGGACGCGGGCGCGCTCGCTTTTCCCGACGAGAGTTTCGACACCGTGGTCGCCATGTATGTGATGACCGTGGTGCCTGACGCCGAGAAGGTGATGCGCGAGCTCGAGCGGGTCTGCGCCACCGGCGGCGAGGTGATCCTGGTCAACCATTTCAGCCAGGAGGACGGTGTCCGCGGCTTCGTCGAGCGGAGGCTTGCTCCGCTTGCAAGCTCGATCGGCTGGCACGCGGTGTTCGCACTCGATCGCGTCTTGGTCTGCGAGGATTTGCGCCTCGCCGAGCGGCGAATGCTCTGGCCCTTCGGGCTATTCACCATGCTCCGCTTTGTCAAGGAGCCGGGTCTGGGACTGGTCGCAGAGCGTGCTTCGTCGCTCCGGTCGATTGCGCGGGCGAAAGCGCCGGTGCCGGTGAGACCAAGGCTGCCTCAGCCGGTCAGAGTGAAGATCAAATGGCAGGTCGCCCGCTCCCTCGTCATGGCCCGCCGTTTGCTTGACACCCGTTATTGGCGCTCCTTATATCGGCGACTTTCCAGCCAAATGGCGGAGTAGCTCAGCTGGTTAGAGCAGCGGAATCATAATCCGCGTGTCGGGGGTTCAAGTCCCTCCTCCGCTACCATTCCAAATCCCCAGAGATCCGCCAAATGTCGGCCGTTTGCGGCGGTCGCTCGATCTTGCGCAATGTCCAGAGCAGGTTAAGCTGACAGCAGCTCGGTCGCTCAAGGGGAGAGGGGCGATGCTCGACGCGTTAAAGAACGCATACGGCGAGATAATTGAATCGGTCATTCGGCCGATGAAGGACTGGATTCTGCGCCGATCCTGGTTCGTCCGCTTCCTCTTCGTCATCGCCGTGGGCTTGGGGGCTTATTCTTACTGGAAGCCTGAGACGGCCACCAGATTGGCTCAGCGCATATCCTTTTCAGTCCACTCATTCTTTTACCACGAGAATGACATTCCACTCTCCGCGACCGCGAAGAAGTCGCTCGGGCTAGCC
>DATFVP010000102.1:0-4029 GCA_035260285.1 Methyloceanibacter sp. | reverse complement strand
ACCTTTTCATCAACCTTCTCAAGGATATGTATTACGCCGAAAAGCAGATCCTGAAAGCGTTGCCGAAGATGGCTAAGCATGCCGATTCTTCAGAATTGCGACGGGCCTTCGAGAATCACCTCAAGGAGACCGAAGGACATGCGGCGACGCTGCTAAACCAGACGCTCGAGCAGGAATACAATGCCGACCGAACACTGACGGAGCTTGCTGAGAGCACCCTGAATCGGCAGGCCGCTGCCTGAGCTGAGGCATTCGCTCGCAAAGATTTCCGGACGGCGCGGGCCCCCTCCCGCGCCGTCATGCATTTCCGTCTTAAGTCTTGCACGGAGCGGGGGTCCGCGCTTAGGGTGCGGCCGCTTCCGGCCACCGGTTTTCGTGGCCCTTCATTTAGTTTCAGGAGAACGGCATGGGTCTGATCGCCCACGCGCTTGAGAGAATAAAGCCCTCGCCCACCATGGCGATTACGAGCAAGGCGCGCGAAATGAAGGCCGCCGGCTTCGACGTCATTGGTCTTGGCGCGGGCGAGCCTGACTTCGATACTCCGGACAACGTCAAGCAGGCGGCCATCGCTGCCATTCAGCGCGGCGAAACCAAATACACGGCGGTCGACGGCATCCCTGAGCTGAAGCGGGCTATCGCTTCGAAGTTCGAGCGGGAGAATGGCCTCATCTACAAGCCCGCCGAGATCACCGTGGGCAGCGGCGGCAAGCAAGTGCTCTATAACGCGCTGCTTGCCACGCTCAACCCGGGCGACGAAGTGATCGTGCCATCGCCCTATTGGGTGAGCTACCCCGACATCGTGCTGCTTACCGGGGCAACGCCGGTGGTGATCGAGACCAAGCTCGAGGATGGTTTCAAGCTCAGCCCCAAGGCGCTCGCAGCTTCGATCACGCCGCGCACGAAATGGTTCATCTTCAACTCGCCGTCGAACCCGACCGGAGCCGCGTACACGCGCGAGGAGATCAAGGCGCTCACCGACGTGCTGCTCAAGCACGAGAATGTCTGGGTGCTGTCCGACGATATCTACGAGCATCTCGTCTATGACGGTTTCGCTTTCTCCACGCCGGCGCAGGTCGAGCCGAAGCTGAAGGGGCGGACGCTCACCATGAACGGCGTCTCCAAGGCCTTTTCCATGACCGGCTGGCGTATCGGTTACGCCGGAGGCCCAGAGCCATTGATCAAGGCGATCGCCACGCTGCAATCGCAGTCGACGTCCAATCCCTGCTCGATAAGCCAGTGGGCTTCGGTCGAGGCTTTGGAAGGCCAGCAGGATTTCCTCAAGCGCTGGGTGGCCTCCTTCCAGGATCGTCGCGATCTCGTCGTCTCGATGCTGAACCAGGCAAAGGGCATCAATTGCCCGACGCCGGAAGGAGCCTTCTACGTCTATCCGTCTTGCGCTGGCGTCATCGGCCGAACGTCGCGAGACGGCAAGACGATCGAGACCGATGAGGATTTCGCCACCACGCTGCTTCAAGAAGAGGGCGTCGCGGTGGTGCATGGCGCGGCGTTCGGGCTTTCGCCTTTCTTCCGCATCTCCTATGCGACCGGCATCGAGGCGCTGGAAGAGGCCTGCCACCGCATTCAGCGCTTTTGCGCAAACGTGACCTGAGCGGGGAGATCGGGCATGGGGCCGCAGATGAAGCTCAGCACGGGCAACCAGATCAACGGCAAGATCATGGAAATCCGCAAGGGAGCGGTGACGGCCATCGTCTACGTCGCCATCGCCGGCGACACCGTGCTCGAAGCAAGCGTCACCATCGCCTCCTTGGAGACCCTTGGTCTGTACGAGGGCAAGAGCGTGATCTTGATGGTGAACCCCGGCGATATCATCATCGGTTGCGAATAGGCTGCTTGCCAGTCTGCTTCACCTACGAACTGTCGCGCCGCATTGGTTCAACAGCCCGGCAAGGGAGTGATGGTCACGACCGGATCGCCGCCGCCGTTGCGCATTCTCGTGCTTCCCGACGGACGTCGCGTCGCTTGCGCGGAATATGGCGATATAAGCGGACTGCCGGTGCTCGCGCTGCATGGGACACCGGGCTCGCGCCTGATGTTCGCTCTCGCGGATCGAGCGGCGCGGGACAGGGGCATCCGTTTGATCGCGCCGGAGCGCCCCGGCTATGGACTGTCGGACTATCGACGCTCGGAGACTCTCGGCCAAATCGCCGAGGATCTAAGCTCCGTGGCAGACGCCTATGGTCTCGGCCGCTTCGCCGTCATCGGCGTCTCAGGTGGCGGACCCTATGCCGTGGCGGCGGCCGCAGCCATACCGGAGCGCATCAGTCTCTTGGCGCTGGTCGCGCCGATCGGAGAGGTGGCGGATGGCCAGCTTCGTCTCTCCAGACTACAGAGGCTCGTGTTCAGGCGGCTTGCGCGCAGGCCGTGGGCCACTCGGCTCTTCTTTCGCAGGCTGCGCTCGATGGTGTTCAAGTCGCCGGATAGTGCCTATCGGTGGTTGATGCGGCGGGTCCGCGCGCCCGATCGGGAGCTGTTGGCGCGACCGAGCGTAAGGGTATGCCTGCAGGCGGCCATGAGCGAAGGTCTGCGACCTGGCGTGGAGGGGGTGGCACAGGACCTCCGGCTCTATTGCTCGCCCTGGCGCCTGCTGTTTGCCGATATCGACGTGCCGACCATCCTTTGGCAAGGCAGCGACGATCCGGTCGTGCCGCCGGAGGCTGCCTACGCCTTGGCGCGGGCGCTCCCCAATTGCCGGTTGGATGTCGTCCCGGCCGCCGGGCACTATTGGGTGTTCTCCCGGTTCGGGCTGATCCTCGATGCGGTCGCGGCTGTCTTGCGCGCCGACGCGGCAACCGGAAACGCAACGCCCGCGGAGCCGATTAAATGAAGCCGGAATTCACCCATTGCGCCCTGCACGTGCGCGACCTCGATCAGTCGATCGCCTTCTATGAAAGCTATTGCGGGCTCGGCATCGTCAAGGAGCACGGGCAAGGTGATGCGCGCACCGTGTGGATGGCGCATAGAGATGACGGCCGGTTCGTGCTCGTTCTGCTCGGCGGAGGACCCGATCGTTCGCAGGGCAAGCACGACATGACGCATTACGGCTTTGCCGTCTCCTCGCGCGCCGATGTGGATGCCATTGCCGTGCGCGGGCGGCGGGAGGGGCGACTATTTTGGGAACCGCAGGCGTTCCCGCCGCCGACCGGTTATCTTTGCGCGGTCAGAGACCCGAGCGGCTACATCATCGAATTCTCGTTTGGCCAGCCACTCGGACAGAACCGCTAAGCCTCAATGGGCGCTCTTGCCGCGAGGGATGCGGCGTTCTGGCGCTGGAACGCAAAGTAGCAAAGCGCGTAAATCCGCGTGGCCGGGGGTAAGGAACGAATCGCGCTAACCCTTTGGTGCGGACCCCCATGCGTGGCAAGCCCATCTTCTTCGACCCCACCGACAAACGAGCGCGCCTGCTGCAGGGCTTAGGCATGGGGCGCAGGCACCGTCAGCGCCGTCATTTTTCTACTGTTTACGGCGATCCTTGTGCTCGTGAATCGGCCAAAGACAAAAGCTTGGACCAGGAGCTGTCCGCCCAAACCTCGATCCGCTGTGCCTGGGCACAGACATGCTCGCCAGCGCAGGTTTGGTTTCCTTGATCAGCTTCAACACCCGATCGTCGACGTCGGCCTTCAGCTCGAGGTCTGATCCTTCGAGGCTAAGCCAGCTCGGGACCACCCAATCGAGATGGGGAAGCGCGCTTCAGCGCCGGGTAGCTGTTGTCGTCCCAGTTGACAAAGCTACGGTTGCCGCGCGGGCCTAGGTCTTCCGAGGAGGAAACCTGACGTCGCTCGTCTTCGATCGATGCCTACAGCTTGTCGTAGAGCAGACAGCAACAGTCCTTCAATCCGTCTTGACGCATTTTGCAGGCGAGCTTCTCCTCGGCTCCCCCGCATGCTTGAGGAAGGGCATCGGCGGCCAGGCCGTTATTGCAGGTTGCGGTGTAATGTACGCAGTTGCCGCCCAGCAGTTCTGAATTCTTCGGGCAGTGACAGTTCGGTGGGGCGCCTACCATGCCGTGCT
>DATFVP010000101.1:0-8452 GCA_035260285.1 Methyloceanibacter sp. | reverse complement strand
ATGAGCTTCTGCTGTCGAGTGGCGAGAGGGTGGCGTATGACCGACTGCTGCTTGCGACGGGGGCTGAACCACTACGGCTTACAATTCCGGGCGCCGAGCAGCCGCACGTCAAGACCCTGCGTTCGCTGGCCGATAGCGATGCGATCATTGACGCTGCCAAGACATCAAATCGCGCAGTCGTTATCGGCGCGAGCTTCATTGGGCTCGAAGTCGCGGCCTCGTTTCGGGCACGTAAGCTCGAAGTCCATGTGGTTGCACCCGACAAGCGGCCAATGGAACGTATACTCGGCCCTGAAATGGGGGATTTCATTCGCACCCTACATGAAGAGCATGGGGTGATCTTTCACCTGGAAACCAAGCCCAAAGCCATCGACAAGATGGTGCATCTTGAGAATGGCGAGACGATAGAAGCTGACCTTGTCGTTGTGGGCATAGGTGTTCGGCCGCGTTTGGGACTGGCAGAAAATGCAGGATTGGAACTCGATCGGGGCGTTGCCGTTGACCAATATCTTGAAACCAGCGTGCCAGGTGTTTTTGCTGCAGGCGACATCGCTCGATGGCCGGACCCTTATTCAGGTGGGAGCATCCGCGTTGAGCATTGGGTTGTGGCCGAGCGTCAAGGACAAGCTGCTGCGTTAAACATGCTTGGACAGCGCGCGCCTTTCACCCAGGTACCGTTCTTCTGGAGCCAACACTACGATGTCCCCATTAATTACGTGGGCCACGCTGAGACTTGGGACGAGATCCAGATCGACGGCGATGTCATGAACAAAGACTGCCTTCTTCGCTTTAAGCGACACGGCAGTGTGGCGGCTGTCGCATCGATCTTTCGCGACCTTCAAAGTCTTCAGGCTGAGGTGGTAATGGAGCGTGAGGTCGCCGCGTAGAGGTGCGATCCGGATATCCGCTCATTGGCCTTTTAGCGTGCTCGATTCATCTTGAGGAGACTAGCGATGGACCTACGGCCGCCGCTGCCGCCCTTCACCTTTGAGACTGCGGTCGAGAAGGTCCGCAAAGCCGAAAACGCCTGGAACACCCGCGACCCCGCTCAAGTCGCGCTCGCTTATAGTGCGGACAGTGTTTGGCGAAACCGAACTGAATTTCTGGTAGGCCGTGAGGCCATCGTCGCTTTCCTGACCCGCAAATGGAACCGCGAACTCGACTACCGGCTGATCAAAGAGATTTGGGCTTTTCGTGAGAACCGGATTGCGGTGCGCTTTGCTTATGAGTGGCACGACGACAGCTTCAATTGGTTTCGTAGCTATGGCAATGAGAACTGGGAATTCAATGTCGACGGCCTAATGCAGCGCCGAATTGCCAGCATCAACGATCTGCCGATCGCTGCAAAAGATCGCAAGTATCACTGGCCCCTGGGCCCCCGGCCAGGCGATCATCCATCCCTGAGCGATCTCGGCCTCTAAGGGATTTGGCCTATGTCTGTTATTGGCACTTAGCGGACGTTAGCAGGGCGCATCGCGATATCCGGTTTCGGCCTGAAAGCGGACATTGAGAGGCGATCCGAGACGTCGCCATATGCCCGCGCGAAACCCAAGCAATGGGGTGACACGTCGGTCACGTTGTCCGGAATCAATGTTTTGCCTTTGACAGACTGATGTTTGATCCGCGTGTCGCTCTTTCCACCGTGGGCGATCGCGTATGTGACCCTGATCACATTAGCCGTTCGAAGGGCACTTGGCGGTCCAAGGCGTCCCGCTTCTTGCTGGCCGCACCTGCCTCTAGAGTGTCCATAATTTCGGCCATTCCATCAAAAGCATCAAGCACGAGTGTGTCCTCATTTGACGGGTCTTCCCAGTCAAACACGAGCAAACCCAGCATGGCAAAGGCAACGGTGGCGTAGCGGCGCAGCATCAAATACCGACTCCTTGCCGAAGGGTTAGTCGGCTCGGGTGGCGGAACTAGGGTGCAAGCGCGGCACTTGTGGCATTCCTGGGACAATAAGAGAGGTCGCCCCAGACCCAGGCGTGCCGAAAAAGGTTTTCAAGTTTGCTGACTTTCCATCCGACCTGCCCGGTCCAGGGCATCGAACTCTTCATCCGTTAGTGTAATGTTGAGTGCTGCCACATTCTCTTCCAGGTGCACGACTTTGGACGTGCCTGGAATGGGCAGCATGACAGGGCTGCGCTTGAGTACCCATGCCAGCGCAATCTGGCTTGGATTGGCATTATGGGCTCGCGCGACCCCATCCAATATCGAGCCAGTCTCGGCGAGGCGTCCTGCAGCCAGTGGAAACCATGGAATGAATCCGATGCCGTTTTTCTCACAATAATTCAGCACGTCTTCGCTACTGCGATCGATGAGGTTGTACCGGTTCTGCACAGTTGCCACCCTGAATAGCTCCGAGGCGGCTTTGATGTCGGCGATGGTCACGTTGCTTAAGCCGGCGTGGCGAATGATTCCATCGTCGAGGAGCGATTTGACCGCGGCGAACTGCTCTCCGCGTGGGACCTTCGGATCGATGGCGTGCAACTGCCACAGCCCAATTTGCTCAAGCCCGAGTCGGGCGCGGCTTTGTAGGGCTTGCTCGCGCAGATGTTCCGGCCTTCCGTCCCGCTCCCATTCCCCGGGACCAGGTCGCCTCAGCCCAGCCTTCGTCGCGATGAGAATGCCGTCATAGGGGTAGAGCGTCTCGCGGATCAGCCGCTCGGAGACCTCCGGCCCGTAGGAGTTCGCGGTGTCGATGAAATCGATACCTAACTCTGGGAGACGTTTGAGGGTCCGGGTCGCCTCTGCCAAGTCAATCGGCGGGCCCCAGACGCGTGGTCCGGTGATACGCATGGCGCCAAAGCCAAGGCGATGGATCTCGATGTCGCCGCCGATTTTGAAGGACCCCGATTTGCCGGCGTCCAGCTTTGCGCTCATTGCTCACCTCGCGCGGTGCGCGTTGCCCGATCACCGACTACGGTGCTTAGCTCTTCTTTGAGGTCACTACGTAGCACGGATTGCCGCGATTTAGTTGAGGGCCCACAGATAGGCGAGCGCGGCCCCGGTGCCGAGACCTGTTCGGACGGCATGGAGTCGTCCCCAGGTCTCAATCATGTCACGTGAGGTTGGGCCTGCGGCGTCAAGCGCGGTAGCTTTGAGCTTCTTGTTGGTTGGTAAGATGGCAAGCAGTGTATAGGGCCAGTTAGCGAGAATTAGGATGGCTCCCACGATCCAACGCCAATCCTTTGTCTGCCAAGCCGCCACCAAACCAAGGATGCCTGCCACAAGTGCAAGGCTGGCCTGCATTGGGGCACCGTGTGAATAGCTAAGTTTCCATTGCGCCAACAGGCTCTTATCGTCGAGCCCCAGCCGAGCCGGTTGATCGGCAAAGTTGACGTAAAAAGCGGCCCCCGCAAATGCCGATGCCGTAACCAGTGCAAGGAGGCCTACAAACATCGCTTCATTCCGTGTGGCACGAGGTGCTTCACTCGGTACCCTGTCCCCCTTTCAGTGCCGCCTAGGGCTGAATGATAGTCAGTAAATCGACATCGTGCCTCCCGAAAGAACCGCCGCGGTCGTGGCAAAAGCCCGTTGGAAACAGAAGCAAAACTTGCCTAGTTCTGGTGTGAGGTCAGCTTTGGCCCTTCGCGGACCGGTTGTCCTAAGCGCACCCGCCGCCCTTTGAGCGGTCGGCTGTGAACCGGGTGCATCGAGCTACGAACTAGGTTGAATGGTTAAAAAAACAGCTTACTTGTCGTAAATAGGCTGGGTGCCGAATTCCCTAATCACCGGTCTTATTATGCCGCTCGATTTCTTCCACCCCGCGGTCCGCGCGTGGTTCGAACAAAACTTCGCCGCGCCTACTCCGGCGCAGGCCGACGCCTGGCCCGCGGTCAAGGCCGGCCGCGACGTGCTTATTGCCGCGCCAACCGGCTCGGGCAAAACTCTTGCCGCGTTCATGTGTGCCATCGATGGCCTCGTGCGCCAAGGGCTCGAACATGGGCTCAAAGACGAGACTCAAATCGTCTATGTGTCGCCGCTAAAAGCTCTCTCGAACGATATCCATCGCAATCTTGACGTTCCGCTCGCTGGCATCCGGAAGGCTCTTCGCACACATGGGCTGGCCGATGTCATCATTCGCTCCTGGGTGCGAACCGGCGACACTCCTCAGGCCGAGCGTCAGCGGGCCGTCAAGCTCCCTCCGCATATCGTCGTTACCACGCCTGAGTCGCTCTACATCCTCCTCTGCTCGGATTCGGGCCGCGCCATGCTGAAGACCACGCGCGCCGTCATCGTGGACGAGATCCATGCGGTGGCATCGAGCAAGAGAGGTTCACATCTTTCGCTGTCGCTTGAACGACTTTCAGCCCTTTGCGGAGAAAGGCTCCAACGTATCGGGTTATCGGCGACGCAGAAGCCGATCGAGGAGGTTGCAAGGTTTCTCGTCGGCGTGGGCGAAGATCGGCAGCTGCCCCTGATCGTCGATAGCGGCCATTACCGGTCGCGGGATCTTCAGCTCGAAGTGCCATCGACCCCACTCGAAGCGGTGATGTCCGCCGAGGTCTGGGATCAGGTCTATGACCGACTGGCGGAACTCATCGAAACCCATCGCACGACGCTTATCTTCGTCAACACGCGGCGCATGGCCGAACGCGTCACGCGCAAGCTTTCAGACCGACTCGGCGAAGTGCGCGTCGCCGCGCATCATGGCAGCCTCGCCAAAGAGCAGAGGCTCGACGCGGAGCATCGGCTGAAGGTAGGTGCACTCTCCGCCATGGTGGCAACGTCCTCCCTCGAGCTTGGCATCGATATTGGCGACGTGGATCTCGTCTGCCAGCTTGGCTCGCCGCGCTCGATTGCGGCTTTCCTTCAGCGCGTGGGCCGATCTGGCCATAGTGTCGGCGGGCAGCCAAAGGGCCGTCTGTTTCCCCTCTCCAACGACGACCTTGTGGAATGTGCGGCGCTGATTGATAGTTCCAATCGCGGCGAGCTTGACCGTTTGATCATGCCGGACGCACCGCTCGACGTGCTCGCCCAGCAGATCGCGGCGGAGGTCAACGCCGAGGAGTGGGACGAGGCTGAGCTCTTCGCTCTCGTCCGCCACGCTTGGCCCTACCGCAATGTCAAGCGCGAAATCTATGCTTCCGTGCTGCGTATGCTTGCCGACGGCTTCACTACGCGGCGCGGACGGCGCGGCGCGCTGCTCCATCGCGACGAGGTCAACGGTGTGTTGCGTGGGCGGCGCGGGGCTCGGCTCACGGCAATCACCTCCGGTGGCACGATCCCCGACAATTCCGACTTCCAGGTTCTGCTCGAGCCGGAGAACGTGGTGGTCGGCACGGTCAATGAGGATTTCGCCGTAGAGAGTCTTCAAGGCGATATCTTCCAGCTCGGCAACACTGCCTATCAGATTATCCGCGTCGAGCGCGGCGTAGTGCGCGTGAAGGACGCACATGGCCAGCCGCCGACGATACCGTTCTGGCTCGGCGAAGCGCCGGCACGCACTGATGAGCTTTCCCAATCCGTGTCGCGCTTCCGCTCAGAGATGGAGCAACGCCTTAAGGGGGGCGGCGCCGTGAGTGCCCTCGCATTCCTCGCGGACGACCTTCGTCTCGACCGCGCGGCGGCCGAGCAGATAGTTGACTATCTGGGCGCGGCTTACCGCGCGCTTGGCGTATTGCCTACCCTCGACACGCTCGTCTTCGAGCGCTTCTTCGACGAGGCTGGCGGTATGCAGCTCGTGATCCATTCGCCCTATGGCAGTCGCATCAACCGTGCCTGGGGCCTCGCTCTCCGCAAGCGCTTCTGCCGCAAGTTCAATTTCGAGCTTCAGGCGGCGGCGACCGAGGACAATATCGTGTTATCGCTCACCACCGCGCACAGCTTCGACCTCGCCGATGTCGCTCGCTATCTCAGTCCGAAGACCGTACGCGAGCTGCTCGTGCAGGCGCTGCTTGATGCGCCGATGTTTGGCACGCGCTGGCGTTGGGTGGCCGGCGTGGCGCTCGCCCTGCCGCGCTTCCGAGGCGGAAAGAAGGTCCCGCCGCAGCTTATGCGCATGATGGCGGAAGACCTAGTCGGCACGATATTCCCGGACCAAGTCGCCTGCGCCGAGAATCTCATCGGCGAGCGCGAGGTGCCAGACCATCCGCTGGTGGCGCAGACCATCGCCGACTGCCTCCAAGAGGCGATGGACATCGATGGACTTGAGCGCCTGATCAGCGATATCGAGTCGGCCAAGATCAGGGTCGTCACCCGCGACTTGACGGAGCCTTCGCCACTTTCACGAGAAGTGCTCACGGCAAGGCCTTATGCCTATCTCGACGATGCTCCGCTCGAGGAGCGTCGCACGCAAGCCGTGATGAGTAGGCGCTGGCTCGATCCTGAGACCGCAGACGAAATAGGCCGCCTCGACGAGGCGGCGATTACGCGCGTACGCGAGGAGGCGTGGCCCGATGCCGCTAATGCCGACGAGCTGCATGATGCGCTGGTCTGGCTTGGCTTGCTCACCGAGGCGGAAGCCAACGCACGCCGTGATTGGAAGGAGTGGCTTATCGTGCTCGCGCAATCGCGGCGGGCTGCGCTGCTCACTACAAAGGAAGGTGTGTTCTGGGTTCCTGCCGAGCGGCTGCCGCAGGTTCAGGCGGTTTACCCCGGCGCTGTCGTCGAGCCCAACATCGTTGCGCCTGCCAGTGCCGACCAAGCTTGGGAGCCAGAGGCTGCTTTGGTCGAGCTTGCGCGCGGACGGCTGGAAGGTCAGGGGCCCACGACCTTGGCGCAGCTGAGCGGGACGTTCGGCCTTCCGCCGGATAGGATTTCCACTGCGCTCACCGCGCTTGAAGTCGAAGGCTTTGCGCTTGCCGGATCCTTCACTCCGGGAAGGGAGCGGGAATGGTGCGAGCGGCGGCTTCTCGCGCGTATCCACCGTTATACGGTGAAGCGGCTCCGCGCCGAGATCGAACCCGTCTCGGCGCGCGATTATCTGCGGTTCCTGTTGGATTGGCACGGAGTGTCGAACGAGGCACAGCGCGAGGGTGCCCAGGCCCTCGACGCCGTCGTCGAACAACTTGCGGGCTTCGAAGGGCAGGCTGCTGCGTGGGAGAGTGCCATACTACCCGCGCGTCTCGCCAACTACGAGCCGAGCTTGCTTGATGACGCCTGCCTCTCGGGCAGAGTATCCTGGGGCCGCCTCGGTACGCCTGTAACTAAGCCGAAATCGAATCACAGACGCGTCGCCCCGCTTAAGTCCACGCCGATCAGCTTGTTTCCGCGTACCCAGGCCGCAATCTGGGCGCGGCCAATTGCCGAGGAGTCGTTGCATGCCAGCGCGAAGGCAGTAAAGGTCGCCGAATTCATCCGAGAAAACGGCGCGTCCTTCTTCGACGAAATCGTCGAGGGCACGCCTCTCTTGCGCACGCAGGTCGAGGAAGCACTGGCCGAGCTCGTCGGCGCCGGGCAGGTCGTCTCCGACAGTTTCGTCGGCTTGCGCGCTCTACTTACCCCGCCTCGCCATCATCGGCGTCGGCCGCGCGGAGCGCGTCTTGCTCGTGCCGGTAGATGGGCACTCGCCAAGCGCAAGCCTGCCAAGAGCGATCACGCCCAGCTAGTGCAGCAGATTGCGCTTGCACTGCTTTGCCGCTACGGCGTCGTGTTCATGCGTGTGCTGGAGCGCGAGGCTGCCTGGTTGCCAAGATGGCGCGACCTGTTGCGCGTCTATCGCAAGCTTGAGGCACGAGGCGAGATCAGGGGTGGGCGTTTCGTCGCAGGCTTCTCCGGCGAACAGTTCGCTCTTCCCGAGGCAGTGGCAGCCTTGCGTGCGGTCAGGCGCCGCGCGCCTGACGACAGTCTCATCTCGGTCTCGGGCGCTGATCCTCTTAATCTCGCCGGCATTCTGACGCCGGGACCGAAGCTTGCAGCAATTGCGGGCAACCGCGTGCTTTATCGCGACGGTATCCCGATCGCCTTCCTCGAGGGTGACAGCGCCCGCTTTCTCGCGCCGGTCGAGCCGGAGATCGAAAACTTGGCACGGCTCGCGCTGCACGGCCATGCCGAACCTGCCGCGCATCTTCCGCGTATGCGGCGGCTTGCGCAACTCGAAGCGGCTCAGGCAGCGGAAAAACGTCGACGAGCTTACCGTGGTGGACGATTCGCGGCCTGATGCATTTTAACGTGCCGGGTGACGACTTTCGGGCGCGGCGCACCACCGAAGGTTCTTATGTGCCCGGAGATGTAGGCAGATAGGCGCATTTCAGTTCCGCTTTGGTTGCAGAGCGGACATGAATGATGGTTGGCGCGATGTCCGCTAATGACCCAAAGCGGACGTCGTTTTTGGCTACTCAGATTTGAGGGACGCCATGTCGATGGAGAAGCGGTATTTCACATCGGCTTTAAGCAACCGGTCGTAAGCTTCGTTTACCTTCTGGATGGGGATGACTTCGACATGGGCGGTGATGTTGTGCTCGCCGCAGAAGTCAAGCATCTCCTGGGTTTCCGCGATGCCGCCAATGGG
>DATFVP010000100.1:0-19797 GCA_035260285.1 Methyloceanibacter sp. | reverse complement strand
TGGCGGAGAGGGTGGGATTCGAACCCACGAGACGGTTGCCCGCCTACACGCGTTCCAGGCGTGCGCCTTCGACCACTCGGCCACCTCTCCCCGACGGCGCTTGAAAGGAGGCGGCAACTTAAGGGGAGCGCCCGTCCTCTTCAAGCAAACAAGCCTCTCGCGGCCAAACGCTGAAAGAGGTGGAATCCGCCTGTCCCAGCCGGTATTTTGGCCCCGCGCTCACCGCCGGGTGCGGGCAAAGGACACATCAAGTTTAGCGCTCGCGATTTGAACGTGATGCCGCAATCGCTTATGTAACGCTCAACAGGCGGGTTCGCTTCTTGCCATGCTCTTGTTGTTGCGCATTCTCGGCGTTTGGTTCCTGTTGCTGGCCATGGTCGCTGCCGTCATCGACGCGACCAAGAGCTTGGCGGCCGGCGGCGACTGGGTGTTCACACCCTTGGGCCAGCAATGGGCGAGCCTCAATGCTGATAGTCTCGCTGCCGCCAAGACCTGGGTCGAGACCCATGTCGGAACCTTCATGTGGAACCCCATGGTCACCGAGATCCTGAACGCCCCGACCTGGGTCGTGTTCGGCATTCTCGGCGTGGTTCTGTTCTGGCTCGGGCGGAAGCGCACCCCCGCCGAAGTCTTTATCAACTAGCTGGTGAACCCGGCCGTCAGGCCAAGGAGGTTCGTCGATGTTCACGCTCAAGCGTAAGTACCTGTCCATGCCGTCGTCCGCCGAGGCCCTTCCCGGCCGGGCGGAAGCCATTCCCACGGCGTCGAACCATTTCGTGAATGGAGCCCCGCTCAAAGGCCCTTATCCGCAAGGGGCGGAGATGGCGCTGTTCGGGCTCGGTTGCTTCTGGGGTGCCGAGAAACGCTTCTGGGACATCCCCGGGGTGATCGTCACTGCGGTCGGCTATGCCAGCGGCCTCACCCCCAATCCCACCTATGGGGAGGTCTGCTCCGGCCGCACCGGGCACAACGAGGCGGTGCTCGTGGTGTTCGATCCGACGCGCGTGAGCTACGAGGATCTGCTCAAGGTGTTCTTCGAGAGCCACGATCCGACGCAAGGCATGCGCCAAGGCAACGACATCGGCACTCAGTACCGCTCGGGCATCTATGTCTATGACGAGGCGCAGGCCCGTGCGGCGGAGACCGCCAAGCGTGCCTATGACGCGGCGCTGAAAGAGAAGGGCTTCGCTCCCGTCACCACCGAGATCCTACCGGCGCCACCCTTCTACTTTGCCGAGGACTACCACCAGCAATATCTCGCGAAGAATCCCGGCGGCTATTGCGGTCTCGGCGGCACCGGCGTGTCCTGCCCGATCGGCACCGGCGTCACCGCTGAGGCTTAGTCAAGCAAGATCGATGGCGTAGCGCTTGAGGTCGCCGAGCTCGACGAGCTCGAGCGTCGCTTCATGCGTGGCGGCGAGGACAACGCGCGGCGCCTGTCCGGCCTCCAATGCCTCACGCCAGCGCGCGGCGCAAAGGCACCATCGGTCGCCGGGCTCAAGCCCGGGAAACCCGAACTCAGGCCGCGGCGTGGAGAGGTCGTTGCCCCTCGATTTGGAGAAGTCGAGGAACTCCGTTGTCACCTCGACGCACACCGTGTGCAGCCCCAAATCTTCGGGGCCGGTGTGGCAGCACCCTGAGCGATAGAACCCGGTAACCGGGCGCTCGGAGCAGGTCGCCATCGGCTCGCCGAAGACGTTCCGCTGCGCACTCGGCTGCTGCCTCACGCGTTCTTGCATGAGCTCATTGTGCCTCAGATGCCAAGTGAGGTGAAGCGCTACTGCGGCTTCCGGTCCGGCAGGGGCACCGAGTCGGACGGCGACGCTGTGCCGACCGTCAATGCTGGCTGAGCGGCAGTCACAGCAGCAGGTTGCGCGGGAGGTGCGGCGGCCGCCGCCGTATCGGCGGGCTTCGCTGCTGGCGTGGCCTTCGCGCCCTGCTTCGACTTCGACATCGAGGCCTTCAGCGCGGCGAGCGCCTCAGGATCGAGATGCGGTGCAGGCGGTCCTGCATCCTTTCCGGCCTCGGCCTTCAAGGCCGCCGGCACCGTCCCGTCTGGAGCTATGGTGGGCATGCCTCCACCGGCAGACAGCACCGTCATGCATTCTTTCGGCAGGTCGCCAAGGCTGAGCGGCGGCTTCTTTGGCGCAGGCTTGGCTCCAGGCACCGCCGGGTGGGCCGAAGCGATCTCGGCCTTGCGTAGCATCGAGAACCAATTTGCGAGCTCGGTCCCGCAGCCATCATCGCCGCTCGGCGGCTTCTGGTCCTCGCACCCGGTCATATCCGGTGGGCATTTGAGCCTGATGTGGAAATGATAAAAGTGGCCCCACCAGGGTCTTACCTTTCCGAGCCACGCCCGGTCCTTGCCGGCTTGCTCACACAGCACCTTCTTGATCGCGGGATGCACGAAGATGCGGCTGACCTGCGGATAGGACGCTGCGCGCTTGATCAGCTTGGTATGCAAGGGAGTCCATATCGCAGGATCGACGGTGAAGGGATCCTTGAGCATTGATGTGGCGGTGATGTCCTCGCGCTCCGGCGGGGTGAGAATGCGGTCCGGCATCGGCGTGAGCCAGACGTCGGCATCGAGCCCGATCTGGTGGCTGCTGTGGCCGGTGATCATCGGACCGCCGCGCGGCTGCGCCATGTCGCCGACGAGTAGGCCGGGCCAGCCGTCGCGCGCCCGCGCGTCGCTTGCCAGTCGCTCGAGATAATCGAGCAGTTGCGGCGTTCCCCAATTGCGGTTGCGCGAGAGGCGCATCACTTGCCAGTCTGGGCCGTTGATCGGGAGCGAGACCCCGCCTGCAAGGCAGCCTCTCGCGTAGGAGCCGATGGCGCGAGCGGCGAGGGGCGCCGGGGCCGTGACGGCGCCGAACAGCATTTTGGCGGGGGGGCCTTTTTTGGGCGCCGGCTTCGCTGCCGTCTTCTTCGTAGCGCCAGCCGCAGGCTTCGCAGCCGCCTTGACGGCAGGCTTGATCTGCTCGGCCGAGACCGCTCCGCAGGTCAGCAATAGCGCAAGGGAGAGCGCCAGCCTTTGCATCGACTTTGCCCCGTTTCCCTCTCGAGCGCCCGAAACCTATCACAAATAATGGCGGCAATTGGAGCGCGACGGCTTTGGCGGAGGTTGAACCGGGTCATTCCGTCCCCAAATCAGGTGGGCGGACGGATTCAGGAGATGTTCAGGCGGACGGGGTAAGACTGGCCTGAGGATGCTTGCAAACTTGCGTTTTGAGGGAGCCACCCATGTCCGATTCGCTGCCCCCCTGGCTGAAGCCGTGTGCCCTTGTCCTTGCGATTATCGCGTTTTCGCTCGGCCTAGCGGCGCCGGCAAACGCCGGCGTCGTCGCCAGAATCAGCCTTTCCAATCAGCGTATGGACGTGTTCGTGGACGGCAGCCCGCGCTATTCCTGGCCGGTCTCGACCGCTAGGCGCGGCTATCACACGCCGGTCGGCACTTTCAGGCCGCAGGCGCTCGCGGTGTGGCACCGCTCCACCATCTATAGCGGCTCGCCAATGCCGCATTCGATCTTCTTCCACGGCGGCTATGCGATCCACGGGTCCTACGAGACGAGATATCTCGGGCGCCCCGCCTCTCATGGCTGCGTGCGGCTGCACCCCTCAAACGCGGCGGCCCTCTATTCGCTCGTGCGCAAATACGGCAGCGGCAACACGGTGATCAAGATCACCTATTAGCGCGGCGAGGCGCGTCAGCCGCGACCGGCAGTTTTGCGCTTCGCCGCCAGCAACAAACTCCTGTAGCATCCTTCTTCGCGCGGTGGGGGCTGGGAGTTGCGCGCAAGCCGCGCGACCGACTACGAGGCGACTATGGGGCTGTTGAAGTGGGCACTGATCTGTTTGTTGATCTCGCTTGTTGCGGGCGCCTTTGGCTATACCGGCCTCGCGCGCGGCGCGGCTCAGATCTCCAAGATTCTGTTCTTTATCTTCCTCGTTCTCTTCATCGTGATCCTGATCCTGGCCATCAGCGCCGGCCAGCTCATCTTGTGAGGCTTGGACCAAACTTCGTGCCGCAGGCGAGGTTCGCTACCGCTCGCAGCTCGAGGGCGCCGGTGCTCCGCGGAAGCGCTCGGTCATCCAACTGAGCGCGGCGGCGGCACTATCGCGCGCGGCAAAGGTGTGGCTTACGCCGGGTAGCGGCACGAAGCTGACCCGCACGCCTTGCGCGCACAGGGCTTCGCCGAAATGCTTGGTTATCTCAGGATGCACCGTAGTGTCGGCGGTGCCTTGCGCGATGAACACCGGCGCACCTGCCGGAGCTTGACCCGGAGAGTTGCGCAACATGATTCCCTTCCAAGGCTCGACCTCCGAGGGGTCGATCTTGATGAAATCTCCTGTCCTCAGCGGCTGGTCGTCTCTTTCGATTTGCTCGAACTCTGCGACCGATTCGATGCAGTCCTGCGAAACCTTCTCGAAGGCCGCCATGTCTTGCGGCACGACCAGGCTCGCGACCGGCACGTTCTCGAGCCTCGACCATGAGAGCAGCGTCATCGAAGTCAGATCCTTGCCAGTCGCGGTCGGCGCATCGGCATCGAACAATTGGATGAGGTAGGTAGCCGGTGCCGCTGCCGCCACGCCGACTAGCTTGAGGTCAGGCGCATAGCGTGCGGCGACCTCTCCGGTGAACAGAGCGGCGTGGCCGCCTTGGCTATGTCCCCACACCGCGAAGCGGTTGGAGGCGCCGGTGTTCGGCATTTCGCGCGCGGCTCGCACCGAGTCGAGCACCGACCGCGCTTCGCTCTCGCCGATCAGATAAGGGTGGATGCCCTCGGTGCCGAGGCCTGGATAGTCGGTGGCGACGACGATGTAGCCTTCCGCAATCATATTGGGCAGGTTCCACATCATGCCGCCGACGTCGGGCATCAGCGAAGGCGCGCAAGGCGGCACGACGCCGGACGTCGGATGCGCCCAGGCGATGATATTGCGCCCACCGGCGGGGGCCGGTCCGTTTGGGATGTAGATCGCGCCAGAGACGGGAATCGGACGACCGCTCGGGTCGGTCGAGCGGTAGAGGATACGGAAGGCTTCCCCGTTGCCGCCTATTCCAGGCCCGCCGCCCTCAAGCGGCCAGATGCGAATGATGCTGCCGGGCTTTCCCGGAATTTCGCCGGGTTCGACGTCGTAAAGCGCCCTTGCCGCGCCGCCGGCGCCGAGGCTGAGAAAGGCGGCCAGAATTCCCGCGGCGGCAAACCTCAAGCACGCAAACTCTCTCATACGCGACCCCCCTTATGATTGTGGCGCGGATGATAGCGGCGACCCCCAAGGACAACAACCGCCAAGCCGGGCAAAGGTAAAAGGGGGAGGCATGCATCCTGTCCTTGAGCTTGCCCAAACTTCCGGGGCACAATCGCGGGAAAGCGCGAGACCGCCCCCGCCTTCGAGCGGGCGAGCGGCTGTCGTCAGTTGGACAAGCAAAATTCGGGGAGCAAGAATGTCATCAACCACCGCCGCGCTCGATCTCTTCGTCAATCGCTTGAGCGGGTTTTCGACGCCGTTCTCGATCGAGCTGCCAAGCGGAGAGAGGCGCAAGATCGGCCTCGGCGAGGAGGAGTTTCGCGTCGGGCTCCGCAACGAGCGCGCACTGAAAGCGCTGCGCACGCTCGACGAAGGCGACATTGCCGAAGCCTATCTCGCCGGCGACATCGACCTCGAGGGCGACATGCTGAAGCCGTTCGCGCTCCGCGCCTCGCTCGACGATCGCCATCCGCTGGTGGCGGCGTGGCGCTTCATCGAGCCGCTGCTGTTCGGTCAGGTCTACACCAACAAGCGCGCCATCTCCTCTCACTACAATGCCGACCCGAAGCTGTTCTTGAGCTTTCTCGATCCTGTGTTCCCGGCCTACAGCCAGGGCGTCTACGCCCATGACGACGAGCCGCTCGCCAAGGCCTTGGAGCGCAAGTTCGACTGGGTGATCGAGAAATGCGAGCTTGGCCCTAGAAAGCGCGTGCTGGAGATCGGCCCAGGCTGGGGCGCCTTTGCCGGGCATGCGCTGCAGGCAGGCGTGCGCTTCACTGGCATCACCAATTCGGAGGTGTCGCAATCCTATCTCAAGGGCAAGCTCGCCAATTTCGGCGATCAGTTCGAGATCCTGCTCACCGATTTTTACGACTTTGAGCCGAAGGAGAAATTCGACTCGATCGTGATCATGGGCGTGATCGAGCACCTGCCAAACTACGAGCGGGTGCTGAAGAAGTTCTATCAACTGTTGAAGCCTGGCGGCTTCGTGTTCCTCGACGGCAGCGCCGCGCGGAAAAAATACGAGCTGTCGACGTTCATGGTGCGCCACATCTATCCCGGCAACCACTCCTTTCTCGTGCTCGACGATCTGCTCAACAAGCTCGCCAAGACCGAGTTTGAGTTGATGCAGGTCGAGAATGATCGCTGGAGCTATTTCCTCACCTTCAAGCAATGGGCGCTTAACCTTGAGTCGAACAAGGACGTCATTCAGCGCAGCTTTGGTGATTTCGAGTTCCGCAAGTTTCAGCTTTATCTCTGGGGCGCAGCCTACGAGTTTCTCGCCCGCAATCTCGATTGCTATCGCCTCACTCTCTACAAGCCCAAGGACGCCCCCGCCTAAACCCCCAGCAAAGAGCTTTGCCCCATGTGCGATCTTTGCGGTTCAGCCCATCACCGTTTGTCCCGTCGCAACCTCATGGCCGGCGCCGGCGCTGCCGTTGCCATAAGCGCGCTCCGCTCGGCCCGCTTGTGGGCCGGTGAGCCACCGAAGGAAGGTGCGCCAAATGCCATCAGCCCCGACGCGGCGCTGCAGCGCCTCATGGAGGGAAACGCACGCTATGCGGCAAATAGGCCAAACGAGCGTGATTTCTCGGCGGGGCGTGCCGCGCGCGCCGCAGCGCAATTCCCCATCTCGGCGATCTTGAGCTGCTCTGACAGCATAGTCGTACCCGACCTCGTTTTCGACCAAAGCCCCGGCGACCTCTTCGTGGTGCGGCTCGCCGGCAATTTCCTCGATGACGACGGCTTGGCCAGCCTTGAATACGCGGTGAAGTTTCTCGGCGCGCCGCTGCTGGTGGTGGTCGGGCATACCAACTGCGGCGCGGTCGCTGCCGCCGTCAAGGTGGTGACGGAGCGCGCCGAGCTTCCGGGCCATCTGCCCGAGCTGATCAAGTCGATCGAACCTGCCGTCATCGCCGCCCATGCCCGGCATCCGAGCGACCTCGTGGCCGCCGCCATTGAGGAGAACGTCAGGCTCAATGTGAGGCGGATGAAGGACGACAAGCCGATCCTGTCCGAGGCGCTTGCGGCCAAGAAGATCGCCGCTGTCGGCGGAGTCTACGATGTCGCCACAGGCAAGGTGAATCTGCTGTCGTGACACACTCGGCATGACCGCCGCAGACACGCTGGAACGCTGGCGCTCGGAAAAGACCGCAGCCTTTCTGTCCTCTGCGGTCGCCGCTGCTGAGCCCGATCAGGCGAAGGCATCTTTGTTCAAGGACATGGCGGCCGCGGCCGAAGAGCAGGCTGGCATCCTCGCTCAAGATCTTGGGCGCACGCCGGAGTTCACGCCGTCACTCCGCTCACGCCTCATCGCCAAAGGCATCGCTGCCTTCGGCCCGCGCGCCATGCGCCCCATCCTGTCGGCCACCAAGGTGCGCGGCGTCTCAGTCTATAGCGGCAAGACAGAGGCTCCCGCTGGTCATCCTTGGCCTAAGACCGTCGAAGAGATCGGCAGCCGCCATCGCAACTTCGGCGGAGGTACGCTACGCGCCGGAGTGTTCGGTGTGAATGACGGGCTCGTATCCAACACCTGTCTGGTCATGGGCGTGGCCGGCGCCGCCGCCGAACCTAGTGTCATCGTGCTCACCGGCGTGGCCGGGCTGCTCGCCGGCGCGTTTTCCATGGCTGCCGGCGAGTTCATCTCCATGCTGTCGCAGCGCGAGATGTTCGAGCATCAGATCTCGCAAGAAGCAGAGGAGCTAAAGCGCTATCCCAAGGAGGAGGCTGAGGAGCTCGCGCTGATCTACGCCGCCCGCGGCATCCCGCTCGATGAAGCCCGCGACGTCGCCTCCCATCTGATCGCCAACCCCGAAAAGGCGCTCGACACTCTGGCGCGCGAGGAGCTTGGCCTCAACCCCGACGATCTCGGCTCGCCGATCGGCGCGGCGGGTTCGTCCTTCATCGCCTTTGCTGTCGGCGCGAGTTTGCCACTCATTCCCTTTCTATTGGGAACCGCCAACAGTGTAGCCGTCGCGGCGACAATCTCAGGCGCCGCGCTGTTTGCCGTCGGGGCTCTGCTCAGCCTTTTCTCAGGCAAGAACGCCTGGCTCAGTGGCTTGCGCATGCTCGCCATCGGCGCCGCCGCTGCGACCTACTGCATCGGATCGCTGTTCAACGTCTCCACACTGAGACAGGCCGAGCGATCCTAAAATTCGCGGCGAATTGTCTGCAACGCGACGCTTAATCGTACTTTCACCGGGCTAAGTGGACACTCCCGGCAATCAGGATGACGGAACCCGCCTGGTACCTCCAACCAGCAACAAGCGTGATAGTTTCATGAAAGCGCAAAAAACATCGGCCGAAGCCGAATGCCACAAAAGACGACTGTTTGGTTCTCTCCGATGGAGGTCTCACCAAAGAAAGCGAGGCCGCCGCACAGCGGCCACGACGATGCGAGGCCGGTGCGATTGTGGGCAGGAATCCTTTTGGCGCTCGATAAGCAACTGCTGCCCGATCAGCGCGTCTTGGGCTAAGGGCTAAGTTGCAACCGGAACTGCAACCGAAATTTATCGAGGCTTAACGCGGTGTGCCGTCGAACGGCTTGAAAAAGCAAGGACGCAGCGGGTCTCAAGGATAGCGACAGTGATCGGAAAAACGATGTATCGCGCTCCAAGAACCCGCTGGCCGATTGCTCGCCTTGAACGCCTACGGGCAGATCATCCTCCAGCGACCTAAGAAGCCGCGCTTCCAATAGCATCCCGGATAAAGCGGCGCGCCCCAGGTTGCGGCATACGCCGGCGCGACATAGCCGACGTCGGGGGTCGGATCCCAAACGCATTGCACAGGGCCGCAGACCCATACGGCGTGCGCCGGCTGGCCCGAACCTGCAAGCAGCAGCCCGGCCGCGAGAAATGAACTGGCCAAGAGTGTTCTGATCAACGCGAGTCCTCCTATTGCACTGACGGATGGCACCAAGCGGTTTAGCTCAAGCTTGAGCACCCGGTCCATACCCTACTCGGCCACATCGTTTCGGGAAACTTTAGAGGGCACCCAAGGTTATGGCTCCGCCAGGGCGGCAATGCTATGTCGAAACCGGGAGAAGCCAAGCGCCGGCCGGGCCTTTTGGAGCTTCGGGCGTCTTGGCGTGACGGGAGCACCGCCATGCCGCCTCGCTCGCCCTTTCCGATGTTTTCCTCAGGCTCGGACAGCCGGGTCGCCCTGCTTCAGGGGCTGATGATCGGGGCGATCGTCGTCGGCACGCTCTATATCGCGCGGGAGGTCCTGCTACCGCTCACGCTCGCCATCCTGTTGAGCTTCGTGCTGACGCCGCTCCTGCTCCTTCTGCGCAAAGCCAAAGTGCCGCGCGTCCTCGCCGTGGTCATCGTGGTGACTTTCGCCTTCGCCATCATCTTTGGCCTCGGCTGGATGATGTCGCAGCAAGCAACCCAGCTGGCCGGCGATCTTCCCCGCTATCAGCATGTGCTCGCCGAAAAGATCGCGTCCTTGCGCAAATCCGCAGAGTCGTCATCGACCTTCGACAACATCGCCGGCGCGCTCAAGGGGATTGAGAACGAGATCGCCCAATCCGCCGCGCCTGCCCCGAGCGCCGCGCCTACACCAGGCCTTGAGAACAAAACCCCGGCCATGCCCATCCTGGTCGAGATCAGGAGGCCGGAGCCGCGGGCCTTCGAGGTCTTGCAGAGCGTGCTCGGCACGGTGCTGCCTCCGCTCGCCACTGCAGGCATCGTCATTTTGTTCGTCATTTTCATCCTGCTCCAGCGCGAGGATCTGCGCGACCGGCTGGTCCGCCTGATGGGCGCCTCCGACATGCAGCGAGCCACCGCCACCATGAACGACGCGGCGACTCGGCTTTCCGGCTATTTCCTGCGCCAGGTGCTGATCAACTCCACCTATGGCGTTTTCATAGCGCTCGGGCTTTGGGCGATCGGCATTCCAAGCCCCATGGTGTGGGGCATCCTCGCCATGCTGATGCGCTTCGTTCCCTATGTCGGCCCGTTCATCGCCGCAGCCCCGCCTGTTTTGCTGGGTGCCGTAGTCGATCCTGGTTGGACGATGATGCTATTGACCGGCGGCCTGTTTCTCGGCTCGGAACTGATCATGGGGCAGGTGGTAGAGCCGCTCGTCTACGGTCACGGCACCGGTCTTTCGCCCATCGCCGTGATCCTGTCGACCGTGTTCTGGACCTGGCTGTGGGGGCCGCTCGGCCTTCTGCTCGCCATGCCGGTCACCGTGTGCCTCGTGGTGCTTGGGCGCCACGTCGAGGGCTTGAACTTTCTCGAGGTGCTGCTCGGCGACAAGCCCGCGCTGACCCCGGCGCAGAGCTTCTACCAGCGCGCGCTCATCGGCGATTCCGCCGAGGCCACCTATCAGGCAGAGCTTTGCCTGAAGGAAGGGCGCCCGTTGGTGGACTATCTCGACGAGGTCGCTCTCGGCGGCCTCAAGCTTGCCGAACGCGACGCCGAACGCGGCTCGCTCGATGGCGAGAATCTGGAAGCCATCGATGCCACCGTCGACGAGATGATGGATAATCTCACCGATTTCGAGCCACGGCGCTGGTTCAGGAAAGTGCGCACTGAGGTCGAGCTCGCGGAAGCCCCGGGCGGATTGGCGTCGCTCGCCAATTTCGAGGAAGAGGAAGTCGACCAGCTTCCCATGCTCGAGGGCGCGCTTGCTCCGGGCTGGGAGGTGCAGGACGCGGTGCTTTGCGTCGGCGGCCGCACGCCGCTGGATGAGGCTGCAGCCAGGATGCTCGCCGGAGCGCTGCAGCGACAGGGCCTCAAGGCCCGCTCCCTTCCGAGCGATGCCATTTCCGCCGCCCACATCGTCTCGCTCGAAGCTTCAAAGACGAGGCTCGTTTGTCTCTCTTATTTTGGTGCGAGCGCGAACGCGGCTCACCTCCGCTATCTCGTGCGCCGTTTGCGTCGCATCCTGCCGGAAGGCGCCACCGTATTGGTCGGCTTTTGGGCTGATGACGGAGGCGGGGGCGCCCTCAAGTCTCTGGAAACGACCGCCGAAGCCGATGCCTATGCCACGACCTTGCAGGAAGCTGCGCGCTTCTGCATCGATGCCGCGCGCGGTCACGAGCCGGAAAAGAGCGACGCGTCGGCGAAGAGCGATGCTGCCCCCAAGGTCGACAGGGCATCGAAAGACGCTAAGGCGTCGGCTGCGAAAAGCGAGAAGCCCACGAAGGACGAGAAGGCTCCGGCGCGTACTGCCTGGCAGCGCCCTGCTTAGCGGTTCGGTGCCTCTGATGCCGCCACGTAGCGGGCATAGACCCAGCCACTCTCCGACGTTGTCGGGTCGGTGACCTGCACCCAGCTGCCTTGCCGGCCGGTGGCTTGGTAGCGCTTCCCGGGTTCGGCGACGTTGATGGTGTCCGCTTCCGGCGTCGGCGCCGAGCGCACATTCACCGGGCTCGAAACCTCGACCCATTCAGGATTGGCCGCCCCTGTCTCGCTCGGCTGAGGTGTCGCCGGCTCGACAACCGGCTGCGGCGTGGTCACCACCGGCACGACGGGAACCTCCGCCGGCTTCGACGACGCCGGCGCCGGCGTCGCCTCAACGGCGGTTTCCGACTTGGACAGCGCGTTGAGCTTCGCGTCGGCATCCTTGTAGCCGAGCGCCTTGGCGCGCTCGTACCAGATGCGCGCCTGCTTTACGTCGGGCTTGATTCCTTGCGCGCCCATATCAGCGATGAAGGATGGATCGTAGGAGAGGCCGACCGAAAAGGCGGCTTCTGCGCTTCCGGCTTCTGCCGCACGCTGGAAATAGGCACGGGCACCTGGGAAATATCCGACATCGACCATCTTGCGGCCGTGGGCGATCAACTCGTCGATGCGCGCGGTGTCCTGCGGGCGCAAGATGAGCGCGGCCTTTGGATCCGGCGCGATGTCGAGGCGCGTGCTGGAGCTTGCGATCATCGTGCCATCAGCCGCCACCACATTGACGCTAAGCGCCCGCCGACCACTCGCGGCCGCAGGAAGCTTTAGACGCAAGCCGTTGATCTCGTCGGGCCTCAAGCTCCATTCCGTCTCGCCAAAGGGACGCCCGGCAGAGAAGCTCGTCCCCTCCGGCAGGCCGCGAACGGTGATGATGCTGCGGGCAGGCAGATTTTCGCTGCTGTCGAGCGATATGTGGAAGGCTGTCTCCTTACCGGCCTCGCCGACGACGGATGCTGGCGTCGTAAGCGTCACCGGCGGAAGCTCGATGTCCCGCTTGGCAAGGATCGTCTCGGAGGAAGGAGGCGTCTCGGACGCAGCAGGCATTGCCGCACCGGCTTGTTGCACCGTTTGCGGCGGTCGTTGCACCGGTGCGGGCGCGGGCTCCGCCACGGGCGGAGCCGGTTGCACCATTTGAGCCGCCGATTGCACCGTTTGCGGCGCCTGCTCGGCGCGGTCTTCGCCGATCACCGCGGGTAAGCTCGCAACGCTCAGCGCACCGCGCGAATAAAGCGCGCCGAAGGCAATGACCGGCACGAGCGCGACAAGGGCGAAGGCCATAACGATCACGCCACTCGACCATGACGATCGTTGCGGCGGAGTTTCGGCAGCGGGGGCCGGCTCCGCCATCGGTTCCGATGGCGCCTGTTCGTCATTTGCTGCCTGCGTCTGAAGATCGGGCGCGAAGCGCTCCGCCATGAACGACGCCGCTTCGATTTCCACGATTTCCACGTGCCCGTTCGCTTGCGCTTGCGCCTTCAGGCGTTCGGCCAAAGTCTTCGGCGGCAAATACTGTTCTGATGAACTGAATTCTGGTTTGCCCATGGCACCCTCCAACGCGATACAACCCGCGGGCATCCGGCTGACAACGGCTAGTGTTGAGCTTTGTTCCACTCCAGAAAGGCTTTGAACAACTCCGCGCGCTGCTCGTCCGAAACCGGCGTCCCGTTCGACTGCGCGTTTTGCGCAAGGAAGGTGTCGAAGTTCGACCGCGACGCCGTTACCGGGCCTTGCTTGGCACGATCGATCCAGGCTTGCGATGCCGGCGACCGGTGCCATCCTTCCAGCGTGGCGGCAAAGTTCACCTCGCGCCATTTCGGGTGGCGCGGCGGCTTCTGGAACTCGTCGAACTTGTCGAAGAAAGCTTCGATGAACTTGGCGACCTTGCGGTAGCGGACGTTGTCCTTGCTCCAGTTGAAGGCGATCAGCACCGCACAGACCGAGACCGAGTCGACGCTCTGACCCTTGGCGATGAGCTCGGGATAGTCGTCATGGGTGAGGTTGGCCGGGTAATACGCGTCCTCGAGCTCCTTCGTGTAGGGAATGGAAAGCAGCTTCAAGCCGTCGCTGCCCTTGAGCCAGTCCATCACCGGCGCGGGCTTGCCGGCCATGAACACTGCGGCGGCGATCCCGCCCGACTTCACCTTCTCGATGGCGTCGGCGTCGCTGAAGTGAGACTCTTGCACCTGGATGCCGAGGTCGTCGAGCAACAGGCGTCCGGTGATGGCCGTGCCGCTTCCCGGCGTACCGAGATTTACCACCTTGCCTTTGAGCTGGTTGATGTCGGTCACATCGGAGCGCACCACGATGTGCACCTCTTCATTGAACAGCTTGGCGACATAGACGACCTGGTCGATGAAATTCGCGCCGAGCTCGCCGGTCTTGGCGTAGTGCTTGAGCACATTGGCCTGGGTGATGCCCATGTCGACGCCGCGGAGGAACATCACGTCCTTGACGTTCTGGGCGACGCCGCGGCCGACAATGGGCAGCACGCGGAGATTGTCGCCGTCATCCACCACTTGGGCAATATCAGAGGCGATGGTGAGGTCGGTCTCGCTTGGGCTCGCGGCCATAATGGTCACCACGTTCTCGTTCAGCCGAGAACGGTAGTTCTCACGCAGGTTCTGGCTCTGAAGGGGCGGTACCGGCGTTTCGATTTCCGGAGGTTGGGGTTTGTCGGTCTTGGTGCGGGGCGTGGCCGTTGCGGCGAAGGCGATCAGGCACAACCCAAGAGCGAGGGTGATACGCATTACTACCCCTCCAACGCCGCAATACTGTTGACATGTTGCCCAGCCCAGGGCAGCGCGAACCCGGGTTGGCCAAGACAGAAGCTGTGCGTCCGCTTAGAAAACAGAGGAAAAACCGGGGGCCGATCTTTGGGCGAGGCGCCCAATTTCCTCCGGGGATGATTGCCGCTTCTGTCCCTCAAAAAAGCAATTGAGCGTGATATTAACTACACTGTCAAGGTATTGGCGGCGAACCCCGCAGAAAGAACACCGCTTTGCCGCAAAGTTGCTTTCCACGCTCACAAATTGGACAAGATTAGGGCGAGAAGATTTTTGTACCATAATGAGAACATCTATGTCTCAAGGGCATTTATAGAGAGATTCTCATCAGGAAGGGTGTAGGCACGCCTGCAAGTGCCTGTGCTGTCAGGAAAAATCGGCTACGTCACGCCCGTGGGTGCGCCGTCGCCGTTCGCTTTCGCCAAAATGGAGTGCGAGCGCCGCCGCCACGGCAAGCGCGCCGGCGAGGAACAGCAGGGCGGCGGTGAAGTCTCCGGTGGCCCCTTTCAACTGGCCGACGATGACCGGCCCAGCAAATCCGCCACAATTGCCGATGGAGTTGATCAGCGCGAGCCCAGCCGCCGCACCTGTGCCGGTCAGGATCGAGGTCGGCAGCGACCAGAACGTGCCGATGGCTGCGTAGATGCCGAGGGTGGCGAGCGACAAGGCGAGCATGACAAGGGTAAGCGGACCGGTATGGGCCGACCAGGCGAGGGCCGCGCCCGCCACGAATAGCGGCAGCGCCACGTGCCAGATGCGTTCGCCGGTGGCATCGGAATGGCGCCCGGCGATCACCATGCCTATAGCGGCAATCAGGTAAGGCACGGCGGTGAGAAAGCCGATGGCGAGGTTCGACAGACCGAAGGGCTTGAGCACCTGCGGCATCCAGAAGCCGATGCCGTAGAGGCCAATCACCAGGCAGAAATAAAGAAGGCCGAGCTCGATCACGCGTGGATTGGTGAGCGCCTGGCCGATGCCGGAATAGCCGATGGCGCGCGTGTCTTCAGCCTCGGCCTCGAGCCGTCGCTCGAGCGCGATCCTCTCTTGCGGCGTGAGCCAGTGCGCGTCCTTCGGGCGGTCGGCGAGGAATCTGAGGGCCACGATGCCGAGTAGCACCGCGGGAATGCCTTCTATGATGAACAGCCACCGCCAGCCGGCAAGCCCTCCCAATCCGTGTAAGCCAAGCAGCGCGCCGGAGAGGGGCCCGCCGATCACCGTCGCGATGGGAACCGCCGTCATGAACAGTGAGACGACGCGGGCACGTTCCTCCCTCGGGAACCAACAGGTGAGATAGAGAATGATGCCGGGAAAGAAGCCTGCCTCGGCCACGCCAAGCGCAATGCGCAAGGCGTAGAAGCTCGTTTCCCCGGCGACGAAGGCCATGGCGGTCGCGACCAGGCCCCAGCTGATCATGATGCGGGCGATCCAGATGCGCGCGCCAAATCTGGCAAGCGCCAGGTTGCTTGGAACCTCGAAGAGGATGTAGCCCGCGAAGAAGATGCCGGCGCCGAATCCGAATACCTCAGGCGTGAAGCCGAGATCCTCGTTCATGGCGAGCGCGGCGAAGCCGACATTGATGCGGTCGAGGAAATTCACCGCGTAGCAGAGGACGAGAAACGGGATCAGCCGCCGGCTCGCCTTGGCAATGGCGCTCACATCCTCGCCCGTCATGGTCCCTCCCTAACCCCCGATTGAAGTGCGCCTCCGCTGCTCGCATACTCTCCTATCGCGATTCATCTAGAGGAGACTCCTCCTATGGCTACCATTCCGCTCGAAGCCGCAGCCGCGGCCATGCGTGACGCGATGCGCGATACGGTGAAGCGTTATTCGCTGTGGTATCTGCTGCAGGGCATTCTGATGGTGGTTGCCGGCATTCTTGCCCTGATCTATCCGCTGATCGCCTCGGTGGCGATCGTCTTTTTGCTCGCCTGGATACTCATCATAAGCGGCATTGTGCAAGGCATTGGCCTGATCGGCGCGCGCCAGGTGCCGCACTTTTGGTTGCAACTGATCTCGGTCGTGCTGTCCATCGTGGTCGGCCTCCTGCTGCTGCGCCAGCCTGAATCCGGGCTCGTCGTATTCAGCGTGCTGCTGATCGTCTATTTCATGGTCGAGGGCATGGCCAAGGTGATCTTCGCGCTCACCATAAGGCCCTTCCCCAATTGGGGCTGGGTGCTCGGCGCCGGCATCGTCGGCATCCTGCTTGCCGTCTATCTCTGGGCGAACCTATCGGTCGCGTCGGAGGTTCTGCTCGGCGTGCTGCTAGGCATCCAGCTCTTGGTGGAAGGCGCGGCGCTCACTTATCTCGCTTGGCGCATTAGGGAGAGCTGAGAGCCTAGCCTCTCGACAGGGTAAGGTTGGCGACTCCTCGGCTGCTCGTTACGGTCACCGACAGACGGGAGCCGCGCTGCGCGAGCTGAACGCTGCCGCGCTCGTTGAATTGCTCGTTGAACACCCAGCCGGTGTAGCGATTGCCGCCCACGCTCGACACGCGCCCCGACTGCTCGTAGCGGCGGTCTCCCATGGAGCAGAACGACGAGACGCGGAAAGATTTCTGCTCGATCCTGGCAAAACTCACGCGGCATACGATCCGATCGACACGGTTTCGAAGCTTGGCAGTGCCGGAGCCGCTCCACGAGCCTTCGAGGCCGCCCGGCTCGGCTTGGGCGGCTCCCAGCATCGTGCTGAGAAGGATGGCTGATAGAAAATAGGGGGCAACGCGCATGGTGACTCCTTGATTTCGGCCAGCATCGAAACAAGGAGAACGCAAGCTGAGCGTCTTTGGGTCCTTGGGCATACGCTTAGCGCGCGGGCGGACTGTCGCAGGGGCGGCCAGCTTGCCGCCTAATTCCCGTCCATTTTGAGCGCTGCGATGAAGGCCTCTTGCGGGATATCGACCTTGCCAAAGCTCCGCATCTTCTTCTTGCCGGCCTTTTGCTTCTCGAGCAGCTTGCGTTTGCGCGTGATGTCGCCGCCATAGCATTTGGCGGTGACGTCCTTCCTGAGCGCGCTGATCGTCTCCCGCGCGATTACCTTGCCGCCGATCGCGGCCTGGATCGGGATCTTGAACAGATGCCTCGGGATCAGTTCTTTTAGCTTCTCGACCATGGCACGTCCTCGCGCCTCGGCGCGGCCGCGATGTACGATGATCGACAGCGCATCCACCGGCTCCTCATTGACCAGCAGCGCCATCTTGACGAGCTCGCCTTCCTCGTAGCCGATGATGTGATAGTCGAATGAGGCATAGCCTCTGCTGACTGACTTCAAACGGTCGTAGAAATCGAACACCACCTCGTTCAGCGGCAGATCATAGACGAGCATGGCGCGCGACCCAGCATAGGTCAGGTTCTTCTGCCGCCCGCGCCGAGCCTCGCAAAGCTTGAGCACGGCGCCGAGATGCTCGTCGGGGACGAGGATGGTCGCCTCGATCCACGGCTCCTCGATCTTGGCGATCTTCTGCGGCTCGGGCATGTCGGCGGGGTTGTGCAGCTCTTTCATGGTGCCGTCGGTCAGATGCACGCGATAGATGACGGAAGGCGCGGTGGCAATCAAGTCGATGTTGAACTCGCGCTCGAGCCGCTCGCGGATGATCTCAAGATGCAGGAGGCCGAGAAAGCCGCAGCGGAAGCCGAAACCGAGCGCGGCCGAGGTCTCCATCTCATAGGAGAAGCTCGCATCGTTGAGGCGGAGCTTTCCGACCGCCTCGCGGAGATTCTCGAACTCGCTCGCATCGACCGGAAATAGGCCGCAGAACACGACCGGCTGCGCCGGCTTGAAACCGGCAAGCGGTGCCTCGGCCGGCTTCTTCTCATCGGTGACGGTATCGCCGACGCGGGTGTCGGCCACCTGGCGAATTGACGCCGTGAAGAAACCAATCTCGCCGGGCCCCAGCGCATTGCGCACCTCTTGCTTGGGGCGAAAGATGCCGACTCGATCGACCTGGTAGGAGCCGCCGGTCAGCATCAGGCGGATGCGCTGGCCTCTGTGGAGAGCGCCGTCAAAAATGCGTACCAGCACAACCACGCCGAGATAGGGGTCGTACCAACTGTCGACCAAGAGCGCCTTGAGCGGTTGGTCGATATCGCCCTTTGGCGCGGGCAGCCGGTGCACGATCGCCTCGAGCACCTCCTCGACGCCGAGGCCCGTCTTGGCCGAGATTTCGAGCGCGTCATGGGCGTCGAGCCCAATCACGTCCTCGATCTGCTGGCGAACGCGGTCTGGCTCGGCGGCCGGAAGATCGATCTTGTTGAGGACCGGCACCACCTCGTGATCGTTGTCGAGCGCCTGATAGACATTGGCGAGGGTCTGCGCCTCGACACCTTGCGTGGCATCGACCACGAGCAGGGAGCCCTCGCAGGCGGCGAGGCTGCGGTTCACCTCATAGGCGAAATCAACATGCCCAGGCGTGTCGATCAGATTCAGCTCGTACAGCTTGCCGTCGCGGGCGCGATAATCGAGCCGCACGGTCTGCGCCTTGATGGTGATGCCGCGCTCCCGCTCGATATCCATGGAATCGAGCACCTGTTCCTTCATCTCCCGTGGCGAGAGGCCCCCGCAAAGCTGAATCAGCCGGTCGGCGAGGGTCGATTTTCCGTGATCGATATGGGCGATGATGGAGAAGTTGCGGATGTGGGAGCGCGGCGTGGCCTCGAATTGACTCATGGCGGGCTTGGTAGAGAGCGGGACAGCGAGGGTCAAGCCGCGCCGGGGCCCAATGATATCTCGACACCCCGTGCGCCGATGCAACGTGCACATGCCTCTCGGGGAGGCACTCTCGGTGAAAGTGTGTCCCTGCGGATCCGCTCTTAGCCCATCGATCGGGATGGTGGAACAAGGAGGTTGACGGCGTGGCTCGTTGTGAGGCCTAGTGCAGCCGCGTAACGTTGCGTCACAGCTAAACGGAGTAACATGATGGTTAAGAAAGTTTTTCTCGCCGCCGTCGCTACCCTGATCCTCGCCGCCGCTACGGCGCCTCTGGGCTCGACCTCGGCGTTCGCCTGTCATGGCTGCTTTAAGGCGGCCAAGGCTGCTGGTCTCAAGACCATGAAAGAGCGCAAGGCGTTCCGCAAGGAATGCCGTGCTTATTACAAGGCGACCCACAAGAAGGCCTAATTGGGCCAAGGGTTCAAAGGGATCTGCGGGGCCCCGCGGATCCCTTTCTCTTTTGAGCACCCGCGACGGATTGTCCCGACAAGAATCAGCGCAAAGCCGCCGCTCAAGCGCCGCAAAATGAGCAAATTTCGTCGCTTCTTCTCACCCCGGCCCGGCGGAACATCCTCGCCGCGGAGCCGTTGAAGCTCATGCCTTCAACGGCACACCGAGTTTCCCCGAAAACGAAACGGAGTAAGCCATGCTGAAGAGAATTCTTTTTGCCGCTGCCGTCACGGGTCTCGTGGCTGGTGTAACCATCCCCGTCCACACGACGCCGGCAGAGGCCGCTCCCAGCGGATGCCTCAAGGCCGCCAAGGCGAAGTTCCCGGGCGATCTCAAGTCCCGCCATGCGTACCGGAGGGAATGTAAGGCTCACTTCAAGGCCTATCGGGCTGCGCAGAGGGCTTCCAAGAAGGCCGCCGGCTAAC
>DATFVP010000099.1:0-6645 GCA_035260285.1 Methyloceanibacter sp. | reverse complement strand
TGCCGCCAAGCATCTTGGTGATGTCCTGCTCGCGCCAGGTCTTGACGATGTCGCAAGCGTCATCGTCGCCTTGCGGATCCTTGCTGGCGATCCGCACGTTCCTCGGCGGTCAGGTCATCTTTGCCTGAATCGGGTGCCGGTGTCGCTGCTTCCGTAGGGCCGGTCGAAGGGCTGGTGTCTTCGGCGAAGACCGGCACGTTGATGGCAAGGGCCATGAAGGCGGCGACAAAAGCGGTTCGCAGAAGCGTCATAAGTCCCTCTTTCGTGCCGATCGGCTCTAGGGCCGGCGGAGTATGGTCGGGGCGGCCGTGAGTGTCCAGCAAGCGTGCGTGAAGTGATTGGTTACTCCGACATGCGGTCGAGGGCAGCGATGATCGCCTTGCCCATCTCGGCCGTGCCAACGGTGCGGCAATTTTCCTGCGCGATGTCGGCGGTGCGGTAGCCTTCGTCGAGCACGAAGGCAATCGCCTTCTCTATTCTGTCCGCGGTACGCCCCAGATTGAAGGAATAGCGCAAGCACATGGCGAAGCTCGCGATGGTGGCGATGGGGTTGGCGATCCCGCGCCCGGCGATATCCGGCGCCGAGCCATGCACCGGCTCGTACAGCGCACGGCGACGCCCGTTCGCGTCGGCGGCGCCGAGCGAAGCCGACGGCAACATGCCGAGCGAGCCGGTAAGCATCGACGCCTCGTCTGACAGCATGTCGCCGAACAGATTGTCGGTGACGATCACGTCGAACTGCTTCGGCGCGCGCACGAGCTGCATGGCGCAATTGTCGGCGAGGATGTGGTGGAGCGTCACGTCAGAGTAGCGCTCCTTGTACAGGCGGGTCACCACCTCGTTCCACAACACGCCGGTTTTCATCACGTTGCGCTTCTCCGCCGAATGCACCTGGTTGCGGCGAAGGCGCGCGAGCTCGAAGGCGACGGCAGCGATGCGCTCGATCTCGTAGGTGTCGTAGACTTGGGTGTCGATGGCGCGCTTCTGGCCGTTTCCTAGATCCTTGATCTCCTTCGGCTCGCCGAAATAGACGCCGCCGGTCAGCTCGCGCACGATCATGATGTCGAGGCCGTCGACGCGGTCGCGCTTGAGCGATGAGGCATCGGCGAGCGCCGGGTAGCAGATCGCAGGACGGAGATTGGCGAAGAGCTCGAGGTCCTTGCGCAAGCGGAGAAGGCCGGCCTCCGGGCGCTGGTCGTAAGGAACGCCGTCCCATTTGGGGCCGCCCACGGCGCCGAGCATCACCGCATCGGCGGCCAAAGCGCGTTGCATGGCCGCATCGGAGATCGCTCCTCCATGCGTGTCGTAGGCGCAGCCGCCGACGAGGTCGGTCTCGGTCTCGATCCCAGCGAGCCCGCGCGCATTCATCCAGGCGACGACGCGGGAGACCTCGGCCATGACCTCTGGGCCGATGCCGTCGCCGGGGAGGAGCAGGAGCTTGTAAGTTGTCATGCGCGGTTCCTGTGCTAAGCCGTTGCGGCTTTGCCTAATGGGAGACGGAAATGCTGACAAGGGCACTCTTTGCTTTAGCGTTGATTTGCGGGATGGCCGCAACCGCAGCAGCCCAAGATGCCAGGGTGCTCGCCTTGGGGGTCACCGACCACGAGGCCACCAAGGCCGAACTTGAGGCCGGCACCACGCTGCCAGCTCCAAAGTTCAACACGCCGGCGGTGGCCTATGTTCTCGTGGGTGAGCTCAAGAAGGGCGACACCGTCGAGGTCGAGTTGTTCAACGACGAAAGGTCGCTGATGCACAACACGCAGACCCTTGCCGAGGATCAGGGAAGCGTCCTGCTGCAAGCGGGAAAGCGCGGCGTGCCTGCTGGCGGCTGGCCTGAAGGGAGCTATCACGCAAAGCTGACGATCACCCGCGACGGCAAGCCTCTGGTCGAGCAGAGCTCAAAACCGATCGCGTTCGAGTAGCAGCTCTGTCATTCCCGCGAAAATGGGAATCCAGTAACCGAGGCGTTTGTCATAAGTCGTCGGCGCCGGGATTACTGGATTGCCCGTTCAAGCCGGGCAATGACAAGTGGTGGAGGGTGGGTAGCTATGCCCAGGGGCGGCGGGCGCGAGACTCGGTCTCGAAATTCTCGATGTGCTCGGTCTTCTCCAGCGTGAGGCCGATATCGTCCAGGCCTTCCATCAGGCAGCGTTTGAGAAACGGTTCGATGTCGAAGTGTATCACGCCGCCATCGGGACCTCTGATCTCCTGGTTGGGAAGATCGACAGTGATGGTGGCGTTTGCCCCGCGCGAGGCATCGTCGATGAGCTTGTCGATCTCTTCTTGCGGCAGCTTGATCGGCAGAATGCCGTTCTTGAAGCAGTTGTTGTAGAAGATATCGGCGAAGCTCGGCGCGATGATGCAGCGAAAGCCGAAATCGAGCAGCGCCCAGGGCGCGTGCTCACGCGACGAGCCGCAGCCGAAATTCTCGCCGGTGATCAGGATGGTCGCTTGGGTGTAAGGCGGCTTGTGCAGCACGAAGTGGGGATGAGGCTTGCCCTCCTCGTCGTAGCGCAACTCGGCGAACAGGCCTGTGCCAAGCCCGGTGCGCTTGATCGTCTTTAGATATTGCTTCGGGATAATCATGTCGGTGTCGACGTTGATCATCGGCAGGTGCGCCGCGATGCCCGTGAGCGTGGTGAATTTTTCCATGCGTACGTTCCAGTGTCAGGATGCTAGCCGGTAAATGAGGCCGAGGGTGTGGTTTGTAAAGAGCCGGCTAAGGCCGCCGCCTATTGCGGGGCGAGCGTCTGAGCCTTCGGCTGCCGGTTTGGCTGGGCCGGCGCGCTCGCCGACTGCGTCGTGCCGCTCTCGATCAGTTGATTATAGTATTTGCGCATGGTCTCGCAGCGCTGGGGCCCGGGCGGATGCACCGCGTCGCCCTTCAGCGTCGAGATGAAGGTGCAGATATCCTCCATGCCCACGGCGTCGAGCCAGCCCCATTTCACGCCGCGCCGGATCGCGAACAAATCCGCCTTGGTCTCGTCCGGCCCCTCGAACTGATGGCCGCATTCGTGCGAATAGACGTAGAGCTTCACTGCGGTGGAGAGCCCCGTGATCTTCTTGGTGTTGAGAATGAGGAAGCCCGGAAAGGCGCCGCCCCAACTGTCGAAATTCGAGTTGAGCACCGTCGGCCGCTTGCCACAACTGACCGTCCTGCCGTCGATCTTGAGTGTGCCTTGAGGGACGAGCTTCACGTCTGATCCGGCCTGCTTCAGATAGTCGTCGACGGTCGGGCCGCTTGGGGCGTCGAGGAACGTATGTTCTTGGGCGCGCACCGGCGACGGCTGAAACACAAGGCTTCCGCAGATCAAGACGCCGAAAAGCGCCCCCCCAACTCGCATTGGCGCATCCCTCATAAAGCGCAGCTTACGGGGCGAACGGGCTTTGCGCAATCTCACTCCGAGGCCCAAAATCCAGCGCTATTTGTCGCCTTCGCGGGCCGTCACACCGGTCTTGCCGAAGCATTGGCGAAGCTGATCGCAGCGCGCTTGCGGATCAGGATGCACCGGGCCGTGGCCAGCGATATTGAACACCGCGCAGATGTCGTCAAGCGCTTGGTCGTTCAGCCAGCCCTCGCGCCGCGCCCGCCGTACAGCGTAGCAATCGGCCGAGGTCTCGCTCGGGCCGTACAGGATATGTCCGCATTCATGATAGTAGATCAGCCATTGCACCTGCCGCGGCAGCGGGTCGAGCGCCTGCATGTTAAGCATGATTACCGTGGAGGAGACCGCGAAGCCCTCGAAGTCCCTGAGCAGCGTCTGGGTGTTGCCGCAGGAGAGCCGGCGCCCTGATATCACCAGGCGCCCCGCCGGGACGAGCTTGTCCTTCTCGATGGCGACGGCCTGAGGCTCGGGGCCTGCGACGGCGAGCGCCAGGAACAACGCAATAATACCCCGTGAGCGGGCAGCCGACCCCATGCTTTGCTTCCTTGCTGCCCTTGAGCAGTGATTTGAATGAGCCCCGGACAAGTCTGGAGGCGGGGCAGAGCCTCCGTCAACGGCAAAACGGCGGCTTATGGGCGTCGCTTGCCGTTTCAAAATCGCGTGATCGCCGCCGCGGCGTCATGCTCGTAGGGGGCATGGCATGCTAGCGGTTGTAGGCGACAGCTGCAGATTGAGCGATGCGGAGACTAAGCAATGGCCCGGTCGATTGGACGTAGGACGACGTTAGGCGCTGGGGCGATTCTGCTCGGGCTTGCCTTGGCGATGCCGCCGGCCTTTGCCGTCGAGGATACGGACGATAGCGGCGGCGCGAAAGCCAGCAAGAGCTGCCCCAGCGGCAAAAGATATAGCGAGAAGAAGCACGGCTGCGTCAGCACGAATTGCGGAACCGGTCAAATCTGGAGCAGCGGCGTCGAGGCCTGTGTCGACGGCAGCTCGGCTTCTCTGAGCGATGACGACCTCTACATTGCCGGGCGCGAGCTCGGCCAGCAGGCGCGTTATGCCGAGGCATTGAAGCTGTTCTTCCGCATCAAGAACCGGGAGCAGGCGAGGGTGCTCGGCTCCATCGGCTATTCCACGCGCAAGCTCGGCCAAGTCGACAAGGGCATCGACTATTACCACCAGGCGTTGGCGATTGATCCCGGCTACACCAAGGTGCGCGAATATCTCGGCGAGGCTTATCTGCAGAAGGGCGACGTGGTGGAGGCGAAAGAGCAGCTGATGGAGATCGCCGACCGCTGCGGCGGTCCTTGCGACGACTACGAACTGCTAGTGAATGCGATCGCGACCTATATCACCGAAGGCGGATCGGCAGATTGGTAGAGCGAGCATGACTGCGGCAAGAGGTTCAACGGCTCTCTTTGCGGCGTTGGCGGTCATGGTCGGGCTTATCCTCACCCTGCCGCGGGCTCGCGCGGTCGAGGAGATGCGCCAGTTCAACAAGGACGAGACAAAGCCCAGCAGAGCAAAGGTCTGTCCCAAAGGTGAGCGCTACAGCGAGAGAAAGCGCGACTGCGTCAAGACGAGTTGCGGAACCGGGCAAGTGTGGAGCAGCGGTGTCGATGCTTGCCTCGGCGGCAACTCCGCGGCGTTGACTGATGAGGATCTGTACCTCGCGGCTGGCGATCTTGTGCTCGAGGCCCGCTACGCCGATGCGCTGCCGCTCCTTTTCCGCATCAAGGACCGGAACAATCCGCAGGTGCTGAACCTGATTGGCTACTCCACGCGCAAGCTTGGCGATGTCGACAAGGGCATAGACTATTACCGGCAGGCGCTTGCCATCGATCCCGGCTACACCAAGGCGCGGCAATATCTCGGCGAAGCCTATCTGCTGAAGGACGACGTGGCGAAGGCGAAAGAGCAGCTCATTGAGATCGCCGACCGCTGCGGCGGGCCTTGCGAAGACTATGAGCTGCTGGTGAAGGCGATCGCTGCCCACGTGACTGGCGAGAAGACTGTCGACTGGCAGTTCTAGGCCGCTGCTTCTTCCTCGATGCGATGCATATCAGCGTCCGAGAGGCCGAAATGATGGCCAAGCTCATGCACCAGAACATGGGTGACGATGTGCCCTAGCGTCTCTTCGTGCTCGGCCCAGTAGTCGAGGATCGGCCGGCGATAGAGAAACACCATCTCTGGCATGGCGGCGGGGTCCATGACGCTTTGCCGCGCCATGTCGACGCCGTGGTAGAGACCGAGCAGGTCGAAGGGTGACTCGGCATCGAGCGCGTCGAGCACCTCCTCGATGGGAAAATCCTCAACCCTGATCACCACGTCCTTGCAGAGATCGCGGAAGCGGCTGGGCAATCGCTTGAACGCCTGGTCGGCAATCGTCTCTAGCTCGGCGAGAGACGGCGCCTGCAGGCCCTGCCAATCGAGACCTCTAAAGCGGCTTGCAGCCAAGAATGATTCCTTCCTTCAGGGTGAAGTCCGGACCTGACGAGGTTTCGCGGGGCTTCAGGAAAGAGCTCAAAGGCTGTTCGCGCAGCATCTCCTTCAGCCGCGCGATGGTGGCCCCGCCCAAGCGCATGCGTCGCACCCATGTCCCGAACTCGATCTCCTTATCCAGGCTCTCGGCATGCGTGACGGTAAAGCCCGCATTAGCGAGCAGGGTGTGCCATTCGAGGAGGCCAAGGCAGCGCACATGGCTTGGGTCTGAGAGCTTCTTGAAGGCGTTGAACACGCTCGCGCAATGGCGCAATTCGTCTGCCGTGCGCGCCTGAACGATGGCGACGTCTGGCGCGACATTGTCGACGATGCCGATCGTGCCTCCAGGTATCAGCACGCGGAACGCTTCGCTGACGAATCCGCCTATCTTGCGAAAATGATGCGCGGCGAGGCGGCACACGACGAGATCGAAGCTCGCATCGGGAAAAGGAAGATCCTCAGCATTGGCAGTCAGAGCTTTGACATTGGCGAGGCTGCGGGCCTTGGCAAGCTTGCGCGTTTCGGCAAGCATCTCCTCGGTGAAGTCGGTGGCGGTAACCTTGGCGACATGAGGGGCAAAGGCGAGAGCCGTGTGGCCTGCGCCGGTTGCCACGTCGAGCACGCGCCAATGCGGCTTTGGCTCCGTGAGCTCGACGAGGCGCGTGAGGCTTGCGCCCTTGGCGTGCACCTCTGAGGTGGCGTAGTCAGCCGCCGCTCTGCCAAACCGCTGCTGCGCGAGTGACTTCATGGCGTACCCCTTTCACCTCTCCCCGCGGGG
>DATFVP010000098.1:0-3050 GCA_035260285.1 Methyloceanibacter sp. | reverse complement strand
ACGAAGAGCAGGGTATTGATCACCGTCCTCGTGTAGTGCGGGTCTGAGACGACGTGTGCATAAAGCGACGGGTCTCGGCCCATCCATAACCCGTAGGCGATCGGATAGACGGCGAAGGCGAAGAACACTGCCGCATAGGGTACGACAAAGGCAATTGCCCACGTGAGATCCGAGATCTGCAGGTGTCCGCGCCAAGCGGGCCGCCATCGCCCGTTGCCCAAGACGGGCCTTCCGGCTGCGAGAACCCGCTGTGTGGCGCTCATGCGTTCCTGCGCGGCTCTCCCCGGTCGGGCAATGCTCGAAGGTCGTTTCGAACGGTTTGAAACCCATTATCCGGTTGTTTGGGCGTCCGAGCAATTCTGTTCACTCAAACGAAGTCGAGCGTGACGCCACAAATGAGCACCCGATCCTAACCGTGTCCAATGTAGTCCATCCGCCCCCCGTCCACCGTCAATGTCTGTGCCGTGATCCAGCCGGACTGAGGTGAGGCCAGGAATACCACCGCATTGGCGACGTCCTGCGGACCTGGGAATGCCCCAGCCCCAACCGTAGCGCTTGGCGGGAAACCAGTATTTGCGTTCATTCGGCGGGGGAGTTCCTCCTTGATCGGCTGTCCGCCCCCAAGCTCGAGTGGGGCAAGGCGACATGCCATTGATCTCCGCAGTGCCCCTCATAGCGACCGTATCACCGCGTCGGCGCGGGCCGGGATGCATTTCGGCGTGACGGAACGTCACTGCGCCGGCGATCGAGGATTTCCATGACGCGCGGAAGCAGGGCGGCAGCAATCATGGCATGACCTTCGTGCGTGAGATGGATGAAGTCTAAGGCGCGATAGCGCAGCGGGATCCATTCATCGTACACAATCACGTGGATCGAGCGAGCGTGCAGCCGGCGCTCCATCTCCGCAATGTTTGCCGCGCGCTGCTCCTGAGGGACGAAGAAACGCCGATCGTTGCCGCCCGGCTCCAAGATCACGATGTCGGTTCCATCCGGCACATCCTTGTCGATGCGGCGGAGCATCATCCCCGTCGTTTCGAAGGGCACTCCGGCGTTGGTCACCTGAGCATCGATGCCCTTGGCTCGGAGCAGGGCCTGCAACTGCGCGGGATATGCGCCTTGGTTGCCGACATACCAGCCATGGGTGTTGCTGGCGCCCATTCCGACTGGATCACCCGCCGCGGCCATCACGATCGGGACTGTTTGGCCTGCCCAGGCGCCGATTGGAGCAGGTTCATGATCGTCCAGCAGCCCCCGCGGAAAAAGACGCTTGTTCCTCCGCAAACGCGAACGGCGCCGCGATGACTAAGCCCAGGAGCGTACAACACATATAATTCCGCTTACGCATGTTTGGCCTCTTGCTCTCCGACTGGTGGGAAAACAGCTTGGCTTGCTGGATACGCGCGACGTTGCGCGCCATGGAGCGCGGGCCGGGCGCCTTGACACCTTCCTCTTACGGATGCGGCCCCCACGGCGCCTCGGTCATCAGCTTCACCTCCTGGCTCATCACCAGCGGTCGGAACTTGGAAGCGAACCCCTCGACGAAATCCTTGTTCGCGAACACGGCCGCCCAGTGCGCGCGCCGGTCGCCGTCATCCTTGAATTTCCAGATGTGCACGAGCTGATTGATCATCCCTGTGTCGGCGACGAAATACCCGACGAGGTACTTGTCGTGGCTACCCTTCTTCAGCGCCGGAAACCCGAGCTCGGTATAGAGCTTTTGCGCCTCAGCCATTTTGCCGACGTAGAGCGTGTAGGTACGCATTTCGTAGAGTGCCATTACTCCAGCCTGAACCCTCTCCGCTTCACATAGGCGCCGAAATCCTCGTTCGCGAACACGGCCGCCCAGTGCGCGCGCCGGTCGCCGTCATCCTTGAATTTCCAGATGTGCACGAGCTGATTGATCATCCCCGTGTCGGCGACGAAATACCCGACGAGGTTCTTGTCTTGGCCACCCTTCTTCAGCGCCGGAAACCCGAGCTCCGTATAGAGCTTCTGCGCCTCAGCCATTTTGCCGACGTAGAGCGTGTAGGTACGCATTTCGTAGAGTGCCATCGGATTCTCCTCTTTTTACGTCATGCCCGTCCGGCGAGGTCAGACACCGGCAGTCCTTCGCCGGAGCATGAGGATGCTCCCGTCAGGAAGGCAGGAGCGAATGGTGGCGCGATCGGCGGATGTTGCGCAACAGCCTCGGATGTTCCCCCCCGCTCGAGCTCAGCGCGCACTACTCCAACCTGAACCCTCTCCGCTTCACATAGGCGCCGAAATCCTCGCGCTCCGGCACGGCATAGTGACGGGCCTTATCCTCGCTCCAGCCGTACTCTGTCGCCTCGCCGAAGCGGGCGACATTGCGTTGAGCGCGGTAGGGGAAGATGCCATTGCGCCGCTTGTCGTAGGCGCGCACCTTCTCGTCCGTCGCATCGGTGTAGCGGTCGCGATGCACCGTGAGGCCGAGCGGCAGCCTCGCCGAGACAAACGCCGGCGTGGCCGGTATGCCGACGCCGAGACCCGCCACCGGGAACACATGGTCCGGCAGACCCAGGAGCCCACTCACCTCCTCGGCGTGATTGCGGATCACGCTGATCGGGCAGCAACCGAGGCCCGCCGCCTCTGCCGCCGCGACGAAGGCTTCGAGCGCGATGGCCGCATCGACCGTGGCGTTGAAGAAGGCGTCGAGATGGTCGTTGGCGAAGGTATGACCCCGCCACGCGTGCACCTGCCGCTGGCGCCGGTTGTTACCGAGGAAGACGAGAAGGTGCGGGCAAGGTGGTATCCAGTCCTGATCCTTCAAGAGCGCATTGATGCGGGCGCGGATCGCGGCGTCCTCGACGATGAGAATGTCCCGCTGCTGCAGGTCGCTCTTCGACGGGGGTGATAGCGCCACGGCAGCCAGCGTATCGAGCACGGGGCCACAGGCAGCGGCTCGGGCTTGAAGCGGCGCACGACACCGCGACCTGCGAGGCGGCGAATGGCCTCGTTACCGGCAAGTGTCTCGGGAACCGCCCCGATATCGCCGAAGCGCAGATCGAGCAGCTCTTGCAGGGTCTTCATGA
>DATFVP010000097.1:0-4076 GCA_035260285.1 Methyloceanibacter sp. | reverse complement strand
GAGAGAAGCAACGCGCCGGCAAAGGTAATCATATGATCCTCCTACTTTCCTCTCCATTTAGGCCGCGGCGGCAAATCGCGCCAGCGTCAAAATCCGGTACGATCAGCGCTAAATTCTTGTCACAATTGGGGAAAATATCTCTCTCAGCTAGGGCATCGAGGGATCGAAGCTTGTCTGGAGTAAGGATCACACGGCGAGACCTGCTCGTGGCAGGCGGTGCGGCGACAGGGCTGTTCCTGCTTACCGGAGGCATGCAAGTGCTGAGAAGCGAACCGAGCCTCTTCAAGGTGACCATGACCACCCTCTTCTGGGTTGGCGAGCCGTCAAACGAAGAGAACGCCTTCATTCCCAACCATGAAAGTTATTGGGACAAGGACTGGCAGGAAAACTACGGCGGCGTCGATGACCCTGAGCGCAGGAACAAGCATTGGCCTGCCGATTTCACGCCGAAGCAAAACCCGTTCTACGTGGCGCTGCCTTATGGCGAATTCACCGAACACGGCGACGCTCTCAAGAACAACGCCCGACGCGTGCCGTGGTACCGCTCAGGCCTCGACCCCCTGTTGAAGAACCACTGGGTCGAGATCAGGCGCGACGGCCACTCATGCTTTGCCCAGTGGCAGGACGTTGGGCCCTGCGGCGAGGACGACTTCGACTTTGTGTTCGGGAGCGCCAACACCCCGCGCAATACCTTCGATGCAAAGGCAGGCTTGGATGTCTCGCCAGCGGTTTGGCATCATCTCGGCATGCACGACAACGGCCTCTCCGCCTGGCGCTTCGTCGAAGCGGCGGACGTTCCGGCGGGGCCCTGGACCGAAATCGTCACCACGCTCGGCAATAATCGCTGAGGCCGCGGCGCGGGCGAAAAGCCCATCAGGCCCGCAGCAACTCCAGCATGTGGGCGGCGGCAGCGAAGTCGCGCCAGCGGTTCTCGCGCCGCTCTTTCGCCTCCTCATCCTCGCCCCATTGGCTGATCTGCCAATCCTCATCGACATGCGCCGCTTCCCAGGCCTCCTCCGGCGAGAGGCGCTTGAGGGCGACAGCAAGAGCAAGCAGCGCCGAGCCTGAAAGCCCGGTCATGACGTGCAAGCCGGCAAGGCTCCACGAATCGAAGCCTGCAAGGCGCTTACCGATTGCATCGAGCGAGGATGGAGCCTGCGCGACATGCATCACACCTTCGGCAAGCCGCATGGGGACGCCGAGATCCTGCTTAATCCAAACGACGATCGGGTCCCAATGCTCGGTCTGCAGCGTCACCAGGCCCCTGGGGCCTTCGGCGCGATAGCAGATGAGGTCGGAGCCGGCATAGTTGAGGATGTCGCCGATGACCGCCCCCTCGTGGCCCTTCACCCCATCGATGACGCTGTTGGCGAGCCTGGTGAGCGGCATGGTCGCTGGATCGATGCGCGCGCCCTGCCCGCGCCATTCCTCGCCGATCGCCTCGGCCAGCGCCTTGTTCGGCAAGACGAACGGGGCTTTACCTGGCGTGCGCACCGGCCTGCCGTCGAGCAGCAAAGACGCCTGCCCGCTGCCCTCATCCTGAGTGGTGGCTTGGCTGTAGAAGCGCTTGAGTTGAGCCGGCTTATCCCTCGGCTCCTCAGCGGCTTGGGATGTCTTCTCTTGCTCGGTCATCGTCAGGTCGTGTCCTTCCCGGCCCCGGACTTGCCCGGCTTCTTCGGCACCGCCTCGGCGCGGGCCGGCGTGCTGGTGCGGGACTTGGCCTTGCGGGCTAGCTGCCCGTAATCCTGCTGCAGCTTCTCGAGTGTCGCATCGTCGACCTCCTCGAGATCGAGCAGCACGTTGCGCGCCTTTTGCGTGACGCGGATCAACTCGTCGATCTTAATATGCATGGCGGCGGTGTCGCGGTTCTGCGTGTTCTGGATCACGAACACCATCAGGAAGGTGATGATGGTCGTCGCCGTGTTGATCACGAGCTGCCAGGTATCGCTATAACCGAACAAGGGTCCGGTGAGGCCCCACACCACGATGCTCGCAAACGCGAGCAGGAAGGCGATGGGACGTCCGGTGACGTGGGACACCCACTGGGCGAAATGCACGAACCAGAGTTTGCTGTCGGCCATTCTCTTATTCCTCTATATGTCTAGGCGGGCGGCGGAGGTACTGCGCATCATAACGCGCTTGTCCCCGCATCGGCCTCATCCCTCTCGGCAAAGCCGAAGGCGGCAAAGCTCGCCCGCATATGCTCAGGCAGCGGGGCCGTGACGTCCACGACCCCCTCCCCCGACGGATGTGGGAAGCTGATGCGCCTTGCATGGAGATGCAGCCTGTTCTCGATCCCCTCAGGCAGGTCGTGGTCGCCCTGGTACTTCTCGTCGCCCAGAATGGGGTGGCCGATGATGGCCATATGAGCGCGGAGCTGATGCTGGCGGCCGGTGACCGGCTTGAGCGAAAGCCAGGCGACCTCCTGCCCGGCCCTGTCCACCACGGCGTAATAGGTGACCGCGGATTGCGCCACCTCCTGCTCGCCGGGCCGCGCTTTCCGCACGCGGTCTCCCTCCGGGCCGGCAGCTTTCACCAACGCTGCATCGACCTTGTCTTGCGGCGGCTTCGGTACGCCCTTGACCAGCGCCCAATAGATCTTGCGCACCGAACGGGTCTGGAAGGCGCGGCCGAGCTTTGCGGCCACCTCACGGCGTTTGGCTACCACCAACACGCCGGAGGTGTCGCGATCGAGGCGGTGCACCAGGCGCGGCCGTGTCTTCGAGCAGCAGCCAAGGCCTTCGAGCAGTCGGTCGAGATGATGCGTAGTCTTGGTTCCGCCCTGCACGGCGATTCCAGGCGGCTTGTTAAGCACCAAGAGATCGTCGTCCTCGTGGAGCGTGATGGAGGCGAGAAAGGCGCGGTCGGCCTTGGACAGAGCCTTTGGGGCAGGCGAAGGCGTGGGCGCCGTGACCGGCAGCGGCGGAATGCGAATGCTCTGACCCGCAACAAGCCTGGTGCTTGCCTTGGCGCGGCCGGCGTCGACCCGGATTTGGCCGGTGCGGAGCAGCTTCTCGAGTCGGCTATGCGGCAGGTCAGCGAAGTGGCTGCGGAACCAACGGTCGAGGCGCATGCCGTCCTCGCCAGCCTCCACTGTCCGCGTTTCGACCGGCGATCTCTGCGACATTGCACCTCAGGCAGATGGCGTTGTTGGCAAGCGGCAAGAGGCCTTGATCCCTGCCGATTCCGGGTTACATTGGGCCTAACAGGTCTGAAGGGGATGGAGTCCCCCTGAACCGCCACGCGGCTAATGACTCCTACCGCATCATAAGCATGCGGTGGGAGGTTAAGTCCGCAAACCCGCCGCCAGGCGGGTTTTTGTTAAGCCCAAAGCCGCCTGACCCAACCCTTGCGGACGTGAGCCGTGGAGGCAGTGAAGGACCATGACCAGCATTTGGGCCTTGGCGGCATTGTGGCTGGGACTCGCTCTCATCGCGTCCCTCTTGTCGATCTGGCTGCGCGTGTCGACGGCGCTCTCGGAAATCATCGTCGGCACCATCGCCCAGCTCATCATCGGCGCGGCAATCGGCGCCGCCGTGCTCGGCACCGACGAGACCTGGGTCAAGGTTCTGTCGGGCACCGGCGCCATCGTCCTCACCTTCCTCGCCGGAGCTGAGCTCGACCCCACCGTCTTCCGGCGCAAATGGAAGGAAGCGACGACGGTGGGTGTCGCCGGCTTCTTCTTTCCCTTCTTCGGCTGCGCTGCCGCGGCTTATTTCCTGCTCGGCTGGCAGGTAATGCCGAGCTGGCTTGCGGGTGTCGCGCTGTCCACCACGTCGGTCGCGGTGGTCTATGCCGTGATGCTCGAATTCGGGTTGAACAAGACCGAATACGGCAAGACCGTGCTCGCCGCCTGCTTCATCAACGATCTCGGCACGGTGCTGGCGCTCGGCTTCATCTTCGCGCCGTTCACCATGAGGACACTGGTCTTCGCTGGTGTGGCCATCGTTGTCTTTGCCGTGCTCCCCTGGCTCACGCCGCGCTTCTTCAAGCTCTATGGCAACCGGCCATCCGAGCTCGAAACCAAATTCCTGCTGTTCTGCCTGTTCGGCTTGGGTGCGCTCGCGGCATGGGCC
>DATFVP010000096.1:0-15343 GCA_035260285.1 Methyloceanibacter sp. | reverse complement strand
CCGCATACGGGTTTCCCGCCGCATCCGCACGCCAACATGGAGATCATCACCTATGTCCGCGACGGGGCCATCACCCATGAGGACAGTCTCGGCAACAAGGGACGGACCGAAGCCGGCGACGTCCAGGTGATGAGCGCCGGTAGCGGCATCCGTCACGCCGAATATAATCGTGAGCCGGAGACCACCCGCATCTTCCAGATCTGGATCGAGCCGAATCGCGAGGGCGGCAAGCCATCCTGGGGTGCCAAACCCTTTCCCAAGGGCGACCGCGCAGGCTCCTTCGTGGTGCTGGCGAGCGGATTTGGAACCGACGCTGACGCTTTGCCGATCCGCGCCGAGGCCCGCGTGCTTGGCGCCACGCTGAAGGCTGGCGAGATCGCCGAATACACACTCGGCAAGGGCCGCCACGGCTATCTGGTGCCGGCTGAAGGCGAGGTCGAGGTCAACGGCGTCAGCATCAAGGCGCGAGATGGTGCCGCCATCGAGGACGAGGCGATGGTCAAGATCACCGCGCTGAAAGACTCGGAGATCATCTTGGTCGACGCGGCTTAAGCCGGCGGTCCTTCAACATGTGAAGCAAAGGACCTGCCTCGGCAGGCCCTTTTTGCTGGCGTTGGCAAGGGCGCCCGATTAAGCAACGGGCGATGCTGCTCGGCTCCGAACAACTTCTTGCCTCATCCCGCCTGAATGGACTGCGCGTTGGCGTGCTCGCCAATCCAGCCTCGATCGACCATGACTTCCGGCACGTGGTCGATCGGCTCAGCCATTCAAACCGCTACAAGCTCACCGCGATCTTCGGGCCGCAACACGGCTACCGCTCCGACCTGCAGGACAACATGATCGAGACGCCGCACGCCAAGGACCGGCGGCGCAACGTGCCGATCTTCTCGCTCTACAGCGAGACGCGAGAGCCGACCAAGGAGATGCTCGGCCTCATCGACGTGCTGGTCATCGATCTGCAGGACGTGGGCGCCCGCATCTACACCTTTATCTACACCATGGCCAATTGCCTGCGCGCCGCGGCACGTCATGGGCTGCCCGTCATCGTGTGCGACCGCCCCAACCCGATCGGTGGGACGCAAGTGGAAGGTCCGACTCTAGAGCCCGGATTTGAGTCCTTCGTCGGCCAGTTCCGTATGCCCATGCGCCACGGCATGACGGTCGCCGAGCTCGCGAAGATGTTCAACGAGCATCACGGCATCGATGCCGCGCTCGAAGTCTTTCCCATGGAGGGCTGGTCGCGCGACATGTATTTCGACGCGACCTACCTGCCCTGGGTGATGCCGTCGCCGAACATGCCGACTCTCGACACGGCGATCGTCTATCCAGGCACCGTGCTCTACGAAGGCACCACGCTGTCCGAGGGGCGCGGCACCACGCGGCCCTTCGAGCTGATCGGTGCGCCCTGGCTCGACGACGACAAATTTGCCGAACGCATGAACCGGGTTGGACTAAAAGGCGTCCGCTTCCGCTCGGTGACCTTCGAGCCTACTTTCCAGAAGCACGCCCGCGTGACCTGCGGCGGCTGCCAGATCCATGTCACGAGCCGCGAAGAATTCCCACCGGTGAAGGCCGGTGTGTCGCTGCTCCGCGAATGCTACGCCTCGGCGCCCGATCGCTTCGCCTGGCGCGATCCTCCTTACGAATACGAGCACGACAAGATGCCGATCGACATTCTCGCAGGCTCGCCAACCCTCAGGCAGCAGATCGAGGAGCAGACGCCGCTTCAGGAGATTGTCGCGAGCTGGCGCCCCGGCGTTGCCGAGTTCGCCGAGATCAGGCGGAACTACCTGCTCTACTAGGCACACGACCTAGAGAGGGTAGCAGATCGGCGCATAGAACTGCCAATAGCGATATTGGTAGGGGCGCGAGCAGGCGTAAGGCACGTAATAGGGACGCCGGTAGCGGTGCTTGCGCGCTCCGATTCCCACCAGCCAACACGCCGACATAGTTAGGCCTATGCTAATCTAAACAGGCGGCGGCAGCGGAGACGCGGGCGATGTCCTTCCGAACGTTGATATCGATGACCATTGTCACTTTGTTGCTTGCGGCCATGTCTTCACGAGCTCTCGCCCAGGACTTGCAATTGTGTTTCGCCGCCTCCGACCGGGTGAAGGATGGCGAGGCGCTGGCCGCCGCGGAAAAGAGCCAGGCTCACGCCGCCTGCCTCCGCGCGCTCTCCGACACGTCGAGCATCACGCAGAAATATCAATTGCAGGAAGCCGATTTCGACATCATGGGCCGCCCGAAGCAATAACGCCGGCCTACGACACACGCGGCCCCGTCGGCTGCACGATGATCGAGCCGCGGTCGCAATCGATAATCTCCTCGTCGGCGAGCTTGAAGTTCTCCATGCGCACCGTGAGGTAGCAGTCGAAATAGTCCTTGAGCGGCCCCTCGATGGAACGGTCGTAAGCAGGCCGCGCCACATGGGTTGCGCCTTGCGCGACCTTGATCACCTTGCCGTTCTTCACCACGAGATCGCCGTCCTTGAACACGAGCTCAGGGCTAGCGAACATCTCCTCCCGGTTGGCATCGTCGCGGTAGACGGTGATGTCGGCCGCGGCGCCTGCGCCAAGATGTCCGCGGTCCTTCAATCCCAGGCTCCGTGCCGGACCTGCCCTGGTGATGATGGCAATCTCGTCGAGCGAGTATTCGCGCTTGATGGTTGGCAAGATGCTCATTGCCGCCGCGTCGGGATTGATCTTCTGCAGCATGTCGTCGCGGAAGCCCTTGTCCATCAGCAGCCTGATCAGATGCGGGTAGGTATAGAACGGCGCGCCGTTCGGATGATCGGTGGTGAGGAACATGCGCCAGGGATCGTCCATCAACAGAAACGTTTCGAGTCCGATCACCCATTGCATGGCGTTAACGAAGCTCTTGTCGCGATAGCGGATTGGCACGACGCCACAGCCGGCATCGCATTCGATGTCCATGATGACCGTGCGCTTTGGGTGCGCGCTCTTGCCGATGGCGTATTGGCGCATGCTGTCGCCCGACGCCGTGCAGGTTTGACCAAACAGCACCTGGCCAACATCGATGGAGATGTTGGGACTCTTGTTGACGAGGTCGACGAGTTGCGGCGCGCCCGAGGAGAATTTGCGGTCGCCTTCGGTGCCGTAGCTCAGGAACTGGGTGTGCGTCATATGCAGCGGCAAACCGTCAGCGGCACGGATGGTGGCAAGCGTCGATTCGATATTGCCAGGAATGCCGAGATTGCAGCCATGGACGTGCAGCGGATGCACGACGCCGAGCTCCTTCAGCGCGCGAGCCAACGTCAAAATGATCTGCCGCGGCGTCACGTGGTAATAGACATGCTCCTCGTCGAGATCGAGCTTGCGCTGATTGAACTTGAAGGCGCTGATGCCGCCTGGATTGACTACCTTGACGGCGATGGCTTGCGCCGCATGCATGGTCCAGGCGACGTAGTCCTTGATACGCTCGAACTCATTCTTGGCCGCGAGCTGGCGCAGGAAATAATCGTCGCTGCCGAGCATGACGAAGGCGCCTTTATCGACCATTGGCGTGTCGCCCATCTCCATATGCGCCTGGCGTGCATTGGCTGCGAGCATGGCGGGCTCGAAGCAGGCGGTGTAGCCCATCTCGGCATAGCGGTATCCGGTGACCATGGTCGAAGGCACCGCGTGGCCGGTGCCGGCGCGGGTAAGCGCAGTGCGCTTGACCTCGTCCTTCATGTGATCCTCCGGGATTAGCATGCGGGCGATGTTTATCTTGCCGCCGCCGATATGGGTGTGCGGGTCGATTGCCCCTGCCATCACCACTCGGCCCTTCACGTCGTATTTCTGAGCCACGCGCCCGTCCGCGGGCGCGACAACGATCTTGCCGTGCTCGACATAAATGTCGCGGACCTCGCCGCTCACTCTATTGACGGGGTCATAGACTTTGCCGCCGGACAGCTTGATCACCATGGCGAGGAGACTCCTGGCGGTTAAAGCTGAGCTTGGATTGACGAAAGCAGCTCGGCGACGAGCGGAAGCTCCGCCCGATGCAGGTTCTTGAGCGGCAGCGATACGACGCTGTCGCAGCGGACGAGCCGGCCTGCGTGATCAACCCCCGGCGTGCCCACGGGAATAAACACCGCGGGCTTGCGCGCGAGCTTGAGGCCCGGCGTGCCGATTACGATGGTGGGGATGTCGGTCGCCGGCGGCGAAAGGTCAGGAGAAATCGAGGCAATCCACACCAGCAGATCCCCTTCGCCTGCGGCCAGCATGCGGCCGATCGAATAGCGGTAGGGGTCGAAATGCGGCGCGCCGCTGGCATAGGAGATGCGGAGCGGAAACCCGCTCTGCCAGGTCGAGACGGCGGCGGCTGTCACCGCGCCTTCATTGCCGCCGAGCGATAGCCCGGCAAATCGCTGGGTCGGGTTGAGGTCCTTGACCAGCCCGGTCGCCTGCTCGACGAGAAGCTCTGCGTGTGGCACGTCGAGCGTCGGCGGCGCCCAGACCACGACGCCGTATTTCGCCTGCCGGCAAAGCTCGGCAAGCGCATCGATCTTGGCAAGCGCGATGCCGCCGGCGGTCTTGGCATTGACGCGAAAGCCGCGCAAGCGCGCGCGAAGCGCACCCAAGACTTCGCCAATCTGATCAACCTTGCAGGGAAGCGTGACCACCTGGCCGACCTGCGGTCCGGCTGCGTCCTTGCGCTCGGGCACCTCGCCGACGAACACGACGGTACGCTTCGGCGCCGTGACCTCGAACATCGAGTCAGGCGGCGAGACGATGCGCTCGAAGAAGCGCGGATGCAGCTTGCGAATGTCGCTGCCAACGATGATTAGGAGATCGGCACGGTTCCGTGTCTCGGTGAGGGTGGATGTGGTCCAGCCCGCGCTCTGCAGCACCCTGACGTTGCGATACTGCCCTTCGCTCAAGGCATGATCGACCACGCCGCCGGCGCGTTCGGCGAGCGCAAGCGCAGCGCGCATGCCCTCGACGCCGGTGGCAAGCCCTCCGAACAGGGGGCTGTCGGCCTTGCCGATCAGCGCCGCGGCTTCCTTGACGGCTTCGGGGAGGGTGACGTCCTTGCCTCTGATCTGCGGACTGCTCGGCGGCAGCTTGCGCTCGAAGCCGCTGATCGCCCTCCCGCAGCCGTTCTTGAGGACCTTCAGCCTGCCGTCGTTGTTCTCGATCTTGAGATCGTCGCACAGCATGCCGCAAAACGGGCAGGCGACGTTTTCGAATACTTCATGGGTTACGCGCTCGCCCGCGACTTCACGCCCGCTCGAATTCTGCATGCCGTTAGAACCCCATCACGAAGCGCGAGAAGAAACCACGGGCGGGACCGCAACTCAACTCTAGGTACGAAACCTGTCGCCCCTGGCAGTAGCGCAAATTGGCCAAGACTCCAAGCTGCGTTGCTCGCGCGGAAGGCCGGCGCGACAAGAGCCCGCGCCCCCGTCTATGCTGCGGCAGAGACTTGAACAACCTAGAGAGGAGACCATGCCCACGGGCGATGGCAGTTTGGCTAACATTCTCGGGATTCTGCTGATTTTCGTGCTAGTTGCGGCCAACGGCTTTTTTGTCGCCGCCGAATTTGCCCTAGTGGCGGTGCGCCGGAGCCGCGTCGCGCAACTTGTCGCTGAGGGACGGATAAGAGCGAGGGCGCTGAAAAGAGCGACCGACAATCTCGACGCCTATCTTGCGGCGACCCAGCTCGGCATCACCATTTCTTCGCTCGCGCTTGGCTGGATCGGCGAGCCGGCGCTCGCGCACCTGATCGAGCCGCTGCTCGCGGGCCTCGGCTCGTTCGCCTTCACAGGCTCCCACGCCATTGCGGTGGCGATCGCCTTCACCGTCATCACGGCGCTGCACATCGTGCTCGGCGAGCTCGCACCGAAAAGTCTGGCGCTGCAGCGGAGCGAAGCCACTGCGCTCGGCGTGGTCATGCCGCTGCGCCTGTTTTCGTTTCTGTTCAGGCCTGCGATCGTCACCCTCAACGGCCTCGGGAATCTGGTGCTGCGGCTCATTGGCCTGCGTCCGGCCACGGCAGAGGAATCGTTACACTCTCCGGAAGAGCTCAAGCTTTTGATCGCCGCGAGTGAGCAAGCGGGACTTGTGCGCCCCGAGCAGCAGGAGCTGGTCACCCGCGTGCTCAGCATCGGCGACCGCCCCATCGGCGACATCATGACCCCGCGCGTCGACGTCGAGTGGATCGACGTCGAGGATGACAGCGACGAGGTGCTGAAAGACATCCGTCAATGCCTCCACGAGCAGCTTCTCGTGGGCAAAGGAAGCATCGATGCGCCGCTCGGCATGATCTTGAAGAAGGACCTGCTCGACCAGACCCTCGACGGCAAATCCATCGACCCCATGGCGGCGCTCCGCGAGCCGCTCGTCGTGCATGAGGCGACGCCGATCTTCAAGGTTCTTGAGCAGTTTAAGAAGGCGCCGGTGCGGCTGGCCATGCTCTTCGACGAGTATGGCGCACTCAAAGGCATCGTCACTCAGACCGATCTGCTCGAAGCCATCGCCGGAGATCTACCGAGCGTCGAGGGCGAAGAGCCCGATGTGGTGGAACGCGACGACGGCTCGCTGTTCATCAACGGCATGATGCCGGCTGAGGACGCCTTCAACCGGCTCGGTCTGCGCACAAGGCCAGAGGAGGGAGACTTTCATACCGTTGCCGGCTTCGTGCTTGGCCAGCTCGGGCACTTGCCGGAGGTCGGCGAGCATTTCGAGTATGAAGGCTGGAGGTTTGAGGTCGTCGATCTGGACGGCCGCCGCATCGACAAGGTGTTGGCGATCCCGCCTAAGGCAAAGCCGGACAACGCTCAATAACTGGGGACGGCCCCAGGCCCCGGTGAGGCGAGCCGAACGGCCTCAAGATTTGATTGTGCTGGTGGCGGCGGAATGCGTTGCGTCATCATCGGGCAGTCGAGGGTTTTCCTGAGCGCCTCGACCAGATCTTCCTTCGTCTCGGCGCCGATATAGAGCCCGCCATTTTGCTCGGCGAGGCAACGGACGTCGAGAATGCTTTGCTCGCCCGTCCAAAAGAAATCCTTAACGTGATAGCCGATGACGTGGATGGTCAGCTGCTTGGCCGCGGCATGAAGCATTTTGCCAAGATCGCAAGGCGCACCTCCGCAGGTCTCTTCGCCGTCGGTGACCACGACGATGACGCCTGGCTTATGCTGGTAGTCGAGCACCGTCGCCGCCTGCTCCACCGCCGAGGCCAAGGGGGTGCGGCCACCCGGCGTGAGAGCGTTCACCGTGCGCATAATGATGGCCCCGGCATTGGCAGTGGGCTTGAGATCGAGGTGGACGTTGCACTGCTGGTAAGGTCCCGGACCATAGGTGATGAGGCCGACTCGGCGAAATTTGGTGGCGCTCGGCAAGACCTCAGCCAGCGCGTGCCGCGCTTCGTCAATCCGTGGGATGGTGGTCGCGATACCTTGCCCGACGTTTCCGGCCATCGAGCCGGACGCATCGAACACGATCATGGCGTCGTCGTTGCAGGGAGACTCCTTCGGCTCCGCCGCGATTGCCGCAGCAAAGCCGCCGGCAGTTCCTATCGCCAAGGCGATGGCTACGAGCCGAAGGTGGGAGGTCAACGACACCACAATCTTGTTCTCACGTGAGCCTCATCCCCCGCTGTCAAGCGCTTGCCGTCGTACCCAAGGCTTTGGCGATGTCGGCAAGGGTCGCCTTCTCGGCCTCGCTCACCTTCACGCCGCCGAAGCCGAGGAAGCCTCCTTCCGTTGAGGCCTCGGCCACTCTGGCCGCGACGGAATTTAGCCATGCCTTGAAGGCCGGAGCATCGGCTGGTGCCTTGGCGTCGAGGACGGCAGAGGCTTGGCGCAAAATCTCCAGAGCCCTGGGGACGACGTCGCCGGGCTTTGCGTCGGCGAAGCGCTTCTTCAGCGCCTCCTGCACCGCATTTCGGCTGTCCGCGGACTCGAAATCGGCGATCACGGCTTTCACCAGCTCGTTGGCATTAGGATCGGCCTTTGCCTGCGCCAAGGCGGCGCCGCCTGCCAGCGCCTCCTTCAACATGCCCCAAAGCCCGCTCGGATCCGCCGCGGTCATAGCCATGCCTGTCACCGCCACGCTTTCCATCACCTTGGTCCACTCGTCCGGCGTGAAGCTTGCTTTATTCGCCATGGAGGCCTCCCTTAACTGTGCGCGGCATCATCTTAGCCTGTCCGCAGCCGTCTGGCGCTTATTAGAACGTCGCAGAGACGTGAAGAGAGCCGCGCTGCTGGGGCGGCCGCTCGATCCTCTTGAGGCCTCTTCAGGCTATTTGACCGTGTAGCCGTATTCGGCCGCCGACGCGGTGAGCCAGGACCAGAAGCTCTCGGCGTAGCTTGTCGGCACAGCGAGGTCGTAGGTCGGCATCTCGTCGACCTGCCAGATCACACAATCGACCAGCGCAACCGGCGTTGTCGCCGCATTCCCCGGCTTGAACACGCTTGGATGAAGGTCGAGCGAGCAGCCCTTGGCAAGCGTATCGCGCGCACGCGGACCTGAGATGCGCAGCACCGCCTTGCCGTCGGAGAGATCGACCACCGTGGCGTCACCTTTGAGCGCCACGCCCAGCATGGCCGGCAGCACGCGGGCCTCCTTGCTCTCGGCGACGGCGAGCCATTGGCCTGGCGCCGTGCCGATCAGTGTAAATCCGCTCTTGCTAATACGCTCCTGACCCATGGGCAGATCGAGCCCGGTGACCGAAGCCATCTTGGCCGCAACTTCGCCCCCTTTGTTCGCTCCCGCCGAGATGATGCAAAGCGCAAGGCCTATGCGCTCGCTCAAGCTTACGCCGGCAGCACCTCGTCGCGCGCCATGGCGCCCAGGCTTGAGCAGACCGGCAAAGGGCGAGCGTGGCTGCAGTCTGATCTCAGCCATGGGTGCGCGTGCCTTCAGGATCGTAGAAGACCGGCGAACAGACGACGCATTCCACATCGTGCCCGCGCAGAAGATCGACCGCACGAACGCGCTCGCCGATGCGCTCGCGCCCGCGGGCCAGAAAGCCGATGCCGATGTCTTGGCCGAACACCGGCGAGAAGGCGACCGAGGTGAGATAGCCCTCGTCGTTAGCGGTGACTGCATCGCCGCCGACCGGAATGAAATGAGAGCCGGCGGTGAGCGATTGCATCGGGTCGACGGCCTTCACCCCGACGACGATCGGCCGAGCCGGGTCGACAAGGGCCGGACGCTGCGCCAGTACCTTGCCGATGCAATCCTTGTCAGCCGTGACCATGCCTGCCAGCCCAAGGTCGCGCGCCGTTACATGACCGGTGATCTCGGCGCCGCTGACATGGCCCTTCTCAATGCGGAGCACGTTGAGCGCCTCAGTACCATAGGGGGTGATGTCGAACTCGGCGCCCGCTTGCATCAGCGCGCGGATCGTTGCGTCGCCGTAGCGCGCAGGCACTGCAATCTCGTAAGCCATCTCGCCTGAGAACGAGACGCGGAACAACCGCGCCGGCACGCCGCCGCAAATGGTGAGCTCGCCCGCCGCCATGCGCGGGAAGCCTTCGTTGGAAATGTCGAACGGTGCATCGACGAGCTTGGCCAGCACGTCGCGCGAGCGCGGGCCGGCGACGGCATACTGCGCCCACTGATCCGACACCGAGACCAGCCTGACATCGAGCTCAGGCCACAGCACCTGGCGGCAAAACTCCAAATGTTGCATGACCTTACCGGCATTGGCGGTGGTCGTGGTCATGATGAAATGCTGCTCGCCGAGCCGCGCCGTGGTTCCGTCGTCCATGGCGAAGCCGTCTTCGCGCAGCATCAGTCCGTAGCGGGCGCGGCCGACTTTCAGCGTCGAGAATTTGTTGATGTAGACGCGGTCGAGCAGCGTCGCGGCGTCGGGTCCCTGAATGTCGATCTTGCCGAGGGTCGACACATCGCAAACCCCGACAGACCTCCGTACCGCCGCGGCCTCCCGTGCGATGCTTTGCTGCAAGGTCTCGCCTGGGCGCTCGTACCATTGCGCCCTGAGCCACAGCCCTGCATCGGCGAATACTGCGCCGTTCTCCTCAGCCCAAACATGCGACGGCGGCAGGCGTTTGGGGCGGAAACCCTCGCCGCGATGATGCCCTGCAAGCGCACCCCAGGTGACCGGCGTGTAGGGCGGGCGAAAGCCTGTGGTGCCGATAGCGGGGATCGGCGCGCCGGTCAGCTCCGACAGCACGCCGAGCGCCACGACATTCGCCGTCTTGCCCTGGTCGGTGCCCATGCCGAGCGTGGTATAGCGCTTTACGTGCTCGCTCGCGCCATAGCCTTCGAGCCGCGCGAGCTCGATGTCCTTGGTGGTCACGTCGTTCTGCACATCGACAAAAGCAGGACCGTTACCGCCATGCACCCACCACAGCGGCGGGGCCGGCGTCGATTCTTCGCCGCCCGCCGGAGGCATCGCCGGCACCGCAAGGGCAAAACCGAGATTGCTCGCTGCCTCGGCGCCGAGCCGCGCCCCATCCTCAAGCGCCTCGGCGAGCGAGAAGTGCCCAGCTACGGCGCCTGCCACGTCCATGCCCTTTGGCTTGGACCCTGGAACGAAGGCGGCGAGAGCCTCCAGCCAGACCGGCTTGCCGCCGAGATGGCAGGTCAGATGCAGCGTCGGGTTCCAGCCGTTGGAGACCGCGAGCAGGTCGCAGCCGATTTCGGTCTCGACGCCCTTGTCGTCGCGCACGACAACGCTTCTGAGCTGGCGGCCTCCTCTCGCCTCCTTCACCACCGTGCCTGCGAAGATCGGCCATGGCCCGGCGCCCTGCTTCTCGATGCCCTCGCTCCGCGGATCGATCACGGCGGCCACGGCGATGCCGCTTGCGGCGAGATCGCGCGCCGTGGTCCAGCCATCATCGGAGCTGGTGAACACAACGGCGCGGGTGCCTGGCGCGACGGCGAAGCGGTTGAGATAGCTGCGCACCGCAGAGCCCAGCATCACGCCAGGCAAGTCATTGCCGGCAAAGGCAATTCCGCGCTCGATGGCGCCCGTTGCCAGCACGGCCCGCTTCGCCGCGATATGCCAGGAGCGCTGGCGCGGCTGATGCTCGCCCGGCACTTTCACGTGGTCGGCGACGCGCTGGACGGCGCCATAGGTGCCGCCGTCATAGACGCCGAAGATCGTCGTGCGCGGCATCAGCGCGACGTTATCGAGGCTTCTTAGCTCGGTGACAACGGCGCGCAACCAGTCCCATGCCGGCTTGCCGTCAAGCAAAAGCCGCTCCGAGAGGAGACGTCCGCCGAACATGAAATCCTGTTCAGCGAGGATGACGCGTGCGCCGGCGCGGCCCGCGGTTAACGCCGCCATGAGGCCGGCGGGCCCTCCGCCGATGACCAGCACGTCACAGTGAGCGAAGGCCTTCTCGTAATGATCCGGATCAGGTTCCGTCGCTGCGCGGCCAAGCCCTGCGCTTCGGCGGATCACAGGCTCGTAGAGGAACTTCCAGAATTTCGCCGGCCACATGAAGGTCTTGTAGTAGAAGCCAGCGCTCAAGAAGGGGCTCATCAGCCCGTTGATCGATTGAATGTCGAACTTCAGCGACGGCCACCGGTTCTGGCTCTCGGCATCAAGCCCGTCGTAAAGCTCGATCATGGTCGCGCGTGTGTTTGGTTCGCGCCGTGCCCCGCCCCGCATCTCGATGAGTGCATTCGGCTCTTCAGCACCTGCGCTGAAGATGCCGCGCGGACGGTGATATTTGAACGAGCGGCCAACCAGCCGTTCACGATTGGCAAGGAGCGCCGAAGCCAGCGTATCGCCCGGGTGTCCGGCATAGGTCTTGCCGTCGAAGGTAAATTGGAGGCCGCGCGTACGATCGATGACGCCGCCTGATGAAAGGCGGTACGGCTGCCGGTCTGGAATATCGCGCGCCGTCACCGCCGCCCTCCCTCCGGCTTTGCCAGCCCCACGTTTTCGATCTCGTGATTGCGCGTGTCGCGCACCGCCCGAAGCCAGGAGCGGCAGCCTCCGCCGTGATACCAAAGCTCGGCCATCGGGCCTGCGCGATTGTCGCGGATATAGGCGTAGTCGAAGAAGGCAGACTCGGCATCGGGCGCCGCGGGATCGGGACGCTTCAGGTCGGCGGAGCCGAGATAGGTGAACTCGCTCGCCTCGCGCTCACCGCAATAAGGGCATTTGATCCGCATCCCGGCCTCTAATGCAGATTGGTCTGGGCGCCCATGCCCTTCTCATCGAGCACCGCGCCTTGGCGATAACGATCGAGGCGGAAGGGCTTGATCAGATCGCTCGGCTCGTCCTTGGCGATGAGATGGGCGAAGGCCTCCCCTGAGGCAGGCGTCGCTTTGAAGCCGCCGTAGCACCAGCCGCAATTGAGGTAGAGGCCGCCGATGTCGGTCTTGTCGAAGATTGGCGAGCCGTCCATCGACATGTCGAGCAGCCCGGCCCAGCTCCGCAGGACTCGCAGCCGCGCGAGATTGGGGAAGAGCGCAAGCCCACCCTCGGCCACGTCCTCCACTACCGGTAGATTGCCGCGCTGGGCATAGGAATTGTAGCCGTCAATATCGCCGCCGAACACGAGGCCGCCTTTGTCGGACTGACTGACATAAAAATGTCCTGCGCCGAAGGTCACCACGTGATCGATCAGCGGCTTGATGCCCTCGGTGACGAAGGCTTGGATGACATGGGCTTCGATCGGCAGCCGCAAGCCGGCGAGCGCGCCGACCCGCGACGTGCTGCCGGCGACGGCAAGGCCGACCTTCGATGCAGCGATGAAGCCGCGGTTGGTCTCGACGCCCTTGATGCGGCCCTGCTCGATGCGAAAGCCGGTCACCTCGCAATTCTCGATGATGTCGACGCCGCGTTCGTCGGCGGCGCGGGCATAGCCCCACACCACCGCGTCATGGCGCACCGTGCCTCCGCGCGGCTGCATCAGCGCGCCGCGAATAGGGAACCGCGCGTTGTCGAAATCGGCGAACGGCAAATATTCGTGCACCTGGTCGCGAGTCAAAAGCTCGGCATCGACGCCGGCAAGGCGCATGGCATTGCCGCGCCTGACATAGGCGTTCCGCTGCGGGTCTGAATGGAACACATTGAGGATGCCGCGCTGACTCACCATGGTGTTGAAGTTGAGCTCTTGGCTGAGATCCTCCCACAGCTTCATCGAGCGCTCGTAGAAGGCGGTGTTGCCGGGCAAGAGATAGTTCGAGCGGATGATGGTGGTGTTGCGCCCGATATTGCCTGAGCCGAGATAGCTCTTCTCCAGCACCGCGACATTGGTGATGCCGTGCTCTTTGGCGAGGTAATAGGCCGTGGCGAGACCATGGCCGCCGCCGATAATGATCACGTCGTAGGACTGCTTCGGCTCGGGCTTTCGCCACGCCTGGCCCCAACCGCGATTGCCGGCGAGCCCCTGCTTCAGGAGAGAGAAGGCCGAGTAGCGCATGGCTTATCTTGAGCTTGCGCGCCTCCTGTTATTGACACTTAGCGACGCCTGATTGACAATTTACGACATGGGCAAAAAGCAGATGCATCCCACCGCGCAGTCGGTCGGCTTTCTGCTCGTGCCTGGCTTTGCGCTGATGTCCTACGCCGCAGCAGTCGAGCCTTTGCGCGCGGCAAACCTCATCTCAGGCAAGCTGCTTTATCGCTGGTGGCACGCGGCCCCGGGCGGCAAGCCGGTGATGGCCTCGAACGGGCTGACCATCATTCCCGATGTCGGGGTCGGCACCGACCGCGACGTCGACATGCTTTTCGTCTGCGCCGGAGGCAATCCTGCCACCTTCAACGACAGGCACGTCTTTGCCTGGCTCCGCAAGCTCGCCCGCCGCGGCGTGACCATCGGCGGCATCTCCGGCGGACCTTATATCCTCGCCCGCGCCGGCCTTCTCGACGGCCGCCGCGTGACGCTTCATTGGGAGCATCAGCCGGCATTCAGCGAAGATTTCCCTGATCTCGCCGTCACGCCATCGCTGTTCGAAATCGACGGCAACCGCATCACCTGCTCGGGCGGCATCTCGGCCCTCGACATGATGGTGGCTCTGATCGAGCGCGATCATGGCCGCCAGCTTGCCGCCGCGGTCGGCGACTGGTTCCTGCACACGCACATCCGCGAGGGCATGGGCCCGCAGCGCATGGATCTCCGGCTGAGACTCGGCGTTGCCGACGAGAAACTGTTGCGCGTGCTCCGGCTCATGGAGAGCAACATCGAGGCGCCACAGCCACGTGCCGAGCTTGCGCGTATCGCCGGTGTGTCGGTGAGGCAGCTCGAGCGCCTGTTCCGCCGCCACCTCGGCCACGGCATTCACCGGCAATATTCTTCCATGCGGCTCGAGCGCGCGCGGCAGCTGTTGCGGGAGACGACCTTGCCGGTGCTCGACGTGGCGATAGCGACCGGCTTCTCCTCGTCAAGCCAATTTGCCCGGGCCTATAAGCGGAGCTTCGGCGAGCCTCCAAGCCGCACGCGGCTCAGCGGCTGAGCTAAGCGCGCACGCACGCTACGGCGCGATCGAGCAGCAATTTGCGTTCGCGTTCGTTCTGCGTGAGCGATGCAGCCCGCTCGAATTCAGCGCGGGCCTCATCGAGCCTGCCGAGCTTCCTGAGCAAGTCGCCGCGCACGCTCGGCAGCAGATGATAAGTCTTAAGCGCGGGTTCCGCCGTCAGCGCATCGACGACTTCAAGACCAGCCTCAGGTCCAAATAGCATCGCGAGCGCGACCGCACGATTGAGCTCCACGATCGGCGACGGCGTGATCTCGGCAAGTTTCCCGTAGAGCCCCACGATGGTCGCCCAGTCGGTCTCCTCAGGCGTATGCGCACGTGCGTGGCAAGCTGCGACGCTCGCCTGCAACAGATAGGGGCCAGCGGCGCGTCCCAAAATTCTGGCTTGAGTCATTGCCCGGTCAATCGCGGCAAGGCCGCGGCGGATGAGGAGCTGATCCCAGCGCGCGCGGTCCTGGTCGAGCAGAAGCACCGGGTCTCCGCCCGAGTCTGTGCGTGCCGGAAAGCGCGACGCTTGGATCTCCATGAGGGCGACGAGACCATGGACCTCCGGCTCCTCGCGCGCAAGCTCGGCCAAGATCCTGCCGAGGCGCAGGGCTTCTTCACAAAGCTGCGGGCGCATCCAGTCGTCGCCGGCGGTGGCTGAATAGCCTTCGTTGAAGATCAGGTAGATGACTGACAGCACCGAGGAGAGACGATTCGCGAGCTCGTCCCCGTGCGGAACTTCGAACGGCACATTTTTATCGCTCAAGGTGCGTTTGGCGCGGACGATCCGTTGGGCAATCGTCGGCTCTGGAACCAGGAAAGCCCGCGCGATCTCGTCGGTGGTGAGGCCTCCAAGCAGGCGCAGCGTGAGCGCAATGCGCGCCTCGGTGGATAGCACCGGATGGCAAGAAATGAAGATGAGACGCAGCAGATCGTCCCCG
>DATFVP010000095.1:0-4040 GCA_035260285.1 Methyloceanibacter sp. | reverse complement strand
ATTCTCGGCGGCGGTTTCGGCGGGGTGTTTGCCGCCAAGGAGCTGGCACGCCGCGGCGCCGACCGGTTCGACATCGAGCTGATCAACAACAACAACTACTTCGTGTTTCAGCCGCTGCTGCCCGAGGTCGCCGCCGCCACTATCCACTCCTCGGACGCTGTGGCGCCGCTCCGCCTGCTCTTGCGCGGCATCCAGATCCGCCAGGCTGACATCATGGGCATCGATTTCGCCAAGAAGACGGTGACCGTGGTGCAGGGATTCCGCCGGGTTCCGGTCGACCTTCCCTATGACGAGCTGATCATCGCGCTCGGCATGAGCGTCGATCTCAATCGCTTCCCCGGCCTGCCCGAGCACGCGCTTACCATGAAGAACATCTCCGACGCGCACCGGCTGCGCACGCACGTGATCTCTTGCCTGGAAATGGCCGATGTGGCTACGGAGCCTGACCTGAAGCGCGAGCTGCTCACCTTCGTGGTTGTTGGCGCCGGCTTCACCGGCGTCGAGACCGTGGCAGAGGTCAACGATCTGATCCACCGTGCGCTGAAATACTATCCCAACATCAAGCATGAGGAGATCAAGGTCTACCTCATCGAATACGCGAACCGCATCCTGCCGACCTTTCCTGCCGACCTTGCCGAATACGCGACGCTGCGGCTGCGACTGAACGGCATCGATGTCATGACCGGCACCGGCACCAAGTCGGCGACTTCGACCGGCGTCGAGTTGGCCGACGGCAGGCTGATCCCCACGCGCACCATCGTCGCCACCATCGGCAACGGTCCGCACCGGCTGGTCGAGTCTCTCGACCTCGATATGCAATGGGGGCGGGTCAAGACCGACCGCTTCATGCGCGTTGCAGGCCATGACGGCATCTGGGCGGTTGGCGACGCGGCGCTGATCCCACTGGTCGAGCAACCTGCCGAGGACCCGTTGCACTATGCCCCGCAGACCGCGCAATTTGCCGTGCGCGAAGGCCGGCAGCTCGCCGACAATTTGATCGCCAAGGCCAAAGCCGAGGAGCTCAAGCCCTTCGCCTATTCGTCGAAGGGCTCGCTCGCCTCGCTCGGCATGAGCAAGGCTGTGGCCGAGGTCTATGGCATCAAGCTCTCAGGCTTTCTCGCCTGGCTCTTGTGGCGCGGCTTCTATCTCTCCTTCCTGCCCGGGTTTGCCACCAAGGTGCGCGTGCTGGTGAACTGGATCCTGAACGCGTTCACGCCGCCAAATATCGTGCTGGTCCAGTCCTCGATGCCGGGCACGCGCTACATCCACTATCGCAAGGGCGACAAGGTGCTCGAGCCCGGCATGCTGATTGACGGCTTCTATACGGTGGTGAAAGGACAGCTGAAGCTCACCATCGACAACCCCGAGACGGGCGAGCATTTCGAACGCGTGTTCGGCCCCGGCGAGCATTTCGGTGAACGCGTGCTGGTTCGCTCCTCGCTTCGTACCGGCCTCGTGGTGGCGCTTGAGGATTCGGTCGTGCTGTGGATCTCGCAACGCGATTTTACCCGGCTAGCCCGCGCCTTCCCGTTCATGGAGACCTATTTCAAGGACTATATCGAGAAGACCTTCGGGTCCGACATGGTCTTTGCCCCCGGCAGCGCCGAGCGCAGCCACGAGCTCGAGCATACGCATTAGTGCTTGCGTCACCCCGGCGAAAGCCGGGGTCCAGCCCGCGGGACGCGCAAATATAGTCTGGATACCGACTTTCGCCGGTATGACGAGGACAGGGATAGGAGGCACCCCTAGGCTGACTCAAGCCCCGCCAATCCCTATATTCCGCCCATCATGACAATCACCGAAGACAAGGCCAAGGCCGCCGGCAGACCGGTGGCGAAGGGCGACCACGTCTATCTGATCGACGGCTCGGGCTACATCTTCCGCGCCTATCACGCCCTGCCGCCGCTGACCCGCCCCTCCGACGGGCTCCCGGTCGGCGCCCTGCACGGCTTTTGCGGCATGCTGTGGAAGCTGTTGCGCGAGGCCGGCGAGCTGTCGCCGCCGACGCATCTCGCGGTGATCTTCGACCTCTCCGAGCACACGTTTCGTAACGAGCTCTATGCCGATTATAAGGCGCACCGCCCGGACATGCCGGAGGACCTCGTTCCGCAATTTTCGCTCATCCGTGACGCGGTGAAGGCCTTCAGCGTTGCCTGCCTCGAGCAGCAAGGCTACGAGGCCGACGACCTCATCGCCACTTACGCGCGCGAGGCGCAGGAAGTCGGCGCCGATGTGACCATTGTCTCCTCGGACAAGGACCTGATGCAGCTCGTGCGCCCAGGCGTGCGCATGTACGACACCATGAAGAACAAGGTGATCGGCGAGGACGAGGTCATGGAGCGCTTTGGCGTTCCGCCGTCGAAGGTCATCGAGGTTCAGGCGCTGATCGGCGATTCCACCGACAACGTGCCAGGCGTGCCCGGCATCGGGGTGAAAACTGCGGCGCTGCTGATCAACGAATATGGCGATCTCGACACGCTGCTGAAGCGCGCTTCCGAGATCGCCCAGCCGAAGCGGCGAGAGAGCCTGATCACGTTCGCCGACCAGGCGCGGCTTTCGCGGACGCTCGTTATTCTCGACACCCATGTTCCGGTCGAGGTGCCGATCGCCGAGACTCTGGTTCGCCAGCCCGAGGCAGAGACGCTGCTAAGCTTCCTGCGCAAGCTCGAATTCAGCACATTGCTCCGCCGTATCGCTGACGGTCTTGGCGTCGAGGCGCCCGCAGGTGCGGCGCCGGCGCCGAAGCAACCGCGCAAGCGCGGCGAGGCCTACGACCATCCCTTGCGCAAATTGCCGCCGGAAGGCTTCGTCACCGAGCGCACCGAGCCGATCTATCCGGCGAAGGAAGGCTCGCCGCTGCATCTCGCCGAGGAGCGTGCGGCGAGGCTCACGGCGCTTCCCTTCGATCGCAGCAAATACGAGACGGTGGTGCATCCGGAGCGGCTCGCCGCCTTGCTCGACGCCGCCCGCGCGCAGGGCCATGTCGCCTTCCGCGCCAAGCTCACATCTGCCGATCCGATGCAAGGCGACCTCGTTGGCGTCGCGCTCGCGCTTCGCCCCGGACAGGCGGCCTACATTCCCCTCGGCCATCGCGCGGCCGATGAGCTCGATCTCGGCGGCGAAGAGGGCCCGCGGATCCAGATGTGCGAGGCGCTCGATCTGTTGAAACCTCTGCTGGAAGACCCTGCCGTGCTCAAGATCGTACAAAACGCCAAGTTCGACATGGTGGTGCTCGCCCGCTACGGCATCGCGCTCGAGGGCTTCGACGATCCCTGCCTGATGTCCTATGCGCTAGATGCAGGCCGCGCCGAGCATCTGCCAGAGCAGCTTGCAGGCACGCTGCTCAGCTACACCTGCCTTACTCACAAGGAGATCGTGGGCACCGGCCGCGCCGCGGTCACCTTCGACCGCGTCGCCGTGGCCCGCGCCACCGAATTTGCCGGAGAGGAAGCCGATATCGGCTTGCGGCTCTGGCTCGTGCTCAAGCCGCGTCTTGCCGCCGAGCACGTCACCACCGTCTACGAGACCTTGGAGCGGCCGATCGCGCCGGTGCTGGCGCTGATGGAGCGCACCGGCATCAAGGTCGAGGGCGCGGCGCTTGCCGGCCTCTCTGGCGGCTTCGCCCAGAGCCTCGCGAGCCTCGAAGACGAGATCAGGGAGCTTGCCGGCGAGGACTTCAATATCGGCTCGCCGAAGCAACTCGCCGAAATCCTGTTCGACAAGATGAGCCTGCCAGGTGGCCGCCGCACCAAGACTGGCGCCTGGAGCACGGACGCGAGCGCGCTGGAAGAGCTTGCCGCCGAAGGCCATGAGCTGCCGCGGAAAGTTCTCGACTGGCGCCTGCTCGCCAAGCTCAAAAGCACCTACACCGACGCGCTTCCTACCTACATCCATCCCGAGACCGGCCGCGTGCACACCTCCTACGCGCTTGCTGCCACCACCACGGGCCGGCTCTCGTCGCTCGAGCCGAACTTGCAGAACATTCCCGTGCGCACTTCGGAAGGCCGCGCCATCCGCAAGGCCTTCGTGCCTGACAAGGG
>DATFVP010000094.1:0-17616 GCA_035260285.1 Methyloceanibacter sp. | reverse complement strand
GCCAAACTCGCCAATGAGAAGTTCGTCGCCCGCGCCCCTGAGCATGTGGTCGAGGAGCAGCGCGAGCGTAAAGCTGACGCTGAGGCAACGGCCGCAAGGCTTGAGCAGGCCTTGAAAAGGCTGGAAGCAGCACTTTAATCCACGCCTTAACCTTCCAGCTTACACAAATTCTTCACTCTGTTACCCAAATACTACAGACTGCGGCATTTTCGCCTCGTTTGCGCCATAAAGCTTTGAGAGATCAGGGTTTGTACGAGGAGCGCTCGGCCTGAGTACGTTGCAAGGTTTTCGCGGGGGCGAGAGCCGGTAACGAGGGCCGATTTCAGTGAGTAGCGGTGGCGGGGAACCACTCGCTTCTCTTGCACCTCATCCGGGCGTTGAGATGGACGCAAAGACGTTCGATAAGTCGCGTTTGCCCAGCCGGCACGTCACCGAGGGTCCCGCCCGGGCTCCCCATCGTTCCTATTACTACGCCATGGGTCTCTCGCGTGAGCAGATCCATCAGCCCTTTGTCGGCGTCGCCACCTGCTGGAACGAAGCTGCGCCTTGCAACATCTCGTTGATGCGCCAGGCGCAAGCGGTGAAGCAGGGCGTGTCGGCGGCGAACGGCACGCCGCGCGAATTCTGCACCATCACCGTCACCGACGGCATCGCCATGGGGCATCAGGGCATGAAGTCCTCGCTGCCCTCGCGCGAGGTGATCGCCGATTCGATCGAGCTCACCATGCGCGGCCATTGCTACGACGCGCTGATCGGCGTCGCCGGCTGCGACAAGTCTCTTCCCGGCATGATGATGGCCATGTGTCGCCTCAACGTGCCGTCGATCTTCATATATGGTGGCTCAATCCTTCCCGGCTCCTTCAAGGGGCGCCCAGTCACGGTGCAGGATCTGTTCGAGGCTGTCGGCCAATACTCGGTTGGCAAGGTGTCGGCCGAGGATCTCGACGAGCTCGAGCAGGTGGCTTGCCCTTCGGCAGGCTCCTGCGGCGCGCAATTCACAGCCAACACCATGGCCACGGTCTCAGAGGCCATCGGCCTCGCACTTCCATATTCGGCGGGTGCGCCTGCGCCTTACGAGATCCGCGATCGCTTCTGCATGGCGGCCGGCGAGAAGGTCATGGACCTGCTCGCGATCAATATCCGCCCGCGCGACATCGTCACCCGCAAGGCGCTCGAGAATGCCGCCGCCGTAGTGGCGGCGACCGGCGGCTCGACCAACGCCGCGCTGCATCTGCCGGCCATCGCGCATGAATGCGGCATCGAGTTCGATCTGTTCGCGGTCGCCGAGGTGATGAAGCGTACGCCTTATATCGCGGACCTGAAGCCGTCAGGCCGCTACGTCGCCAAGGACATGTTCGAAGCCGGCGGCGTGCCTCTCCTGATGAAGACGCTTCTGGATCACGGATACTTCCATGGCGACGTCATGACCGTGACCGGCCGAACCATGGCCGACAATCTCGCCAAGGTGACCTGGAACCCTGACCAGGACGTGGTTCGTCCCGCCAACAACCCGCTCTCGCCGACCGGCGGCGTCATCGGCTTGCGCGGCTCGCTCGCGCCTGACGGCGCCATCGTCAAGGTCGCCGGCATGAAGGGCCTGAAATTCCGCGGGCCCGCGCGCTGCTTCGATTGCGAGGAGGATGCCTTCGCCGCGGTGAGCGCGCGCAAGTACAAGGAAGGCGACGTGCTGGTCATCCGCTATGAGGGCCCGAAAGGCGGCCCGGGCATGCGGGAGATGCTGTCCACCACCGCAGCGCTTTATGGCCAGGGCATGGGCGACAAACTCGCGCTGATCACCGACGGGCGCTTCTCAGGCGCCACGCGCGGATTCTGCGTTGGCCATGTCGGGCCTGAGGCCGCGGTCGGTGGCCCGATCGCACTTCTCCGCGACGGCGACATGATCGTGCTCGACGCCGAGAAGGGCACGCTCGACGTGGAACTAAGCCAGGCTGAGCTCGATAAGCGAAAAGCGGCTTGGAAGCCGCGGGCGAACCCGTTCCAGAACGGGTATCTGTGGAAATATGCGAACGAGGTCGGTCCGGCGCGCACTGGCGCCGTCACTCACCCCGGCACTGGCGCGGAAGTAGCGTGTTATGCAGATGTTTAAGCACAGCCTGATCGCCGCTTTGGCGCTGGCCCCGATGGCAACGCCGCTTGCGGCCGCACATGCCGAGGACGCAACGCACTTCGATTCGGCAACCGCTGCCTATCGTCAGGGGATCGCCGACCTGAAATCAGGAGAAACCGAGGAGGCTTTGCCGGCGCTGGAATATGCCGCCGACCACGGCGTCCTCGGTGCGCAGCTCAAGCTCGCCCGCATCTATGCCGTCGGCAATGGCGTGCGCAAGAACGAGGGCAAGGCGTATTTCTATTACCGGCAGATCGCCAACCAGCGCGCCGACATCTCGCCGATGAGCCCGGTGTCGAAATATGTCGCCGAGTCCTTCGTAGCGCTCGGCAAATACTATGTCGACGGCATCCCGGCGGCCGACGTGCCGCAGGATCCGGTCCGCGCGGCGCATCTCTTCCGCCACGCGGCGAGCTATTTCGGCGATGCCGATGCGCAATACGCGCTTGCCCGTCTCTATCTCGACGGCAACGGCGTCGACAAGAATGTGGGGCTCGCCATCAATTGGCTGGCCACCGCCGCCAAGAAGCAGCATGCTGCGGCTCAGGCCAAGCTGGGCGAGCTTCTGTGGCGCGGCGGCGACGAGATCCATCATCGGCCTGCGCGCGGTCTCGCGCTGATCCTGCTTGCGCACGCCAACGCCAAGGCTGACGGCAAGGAGCCGAAATGGATCGAGGATCTGTACGTCGAAGTGGTGGGGGCTTCCGACGCCGCCACGCGCAAGGAGGCTCAGGGGCTGCTTCCCGAGCTCGGCGGCCAGGTCGCGATCGACGAGGTTCCCACCACCGTCAAAGCCACTCCAGCTGAAGAGCTGCTGGTGCCTGCCTCCGGCGGCACGTCGGCGCCTGCGGCGCCTGGTGCAACGCCAGCCGGCGCCATGACCTCTGACGCAAGCGCTCCGGGCGGAACACCGCCCGGCAAGATCGGCGCTCCTAAGGGCTTCGGCGACATGGCCGGGACCGCGGGTCTCAAGCCCTAAGGCCTCGTCATGGCCGGGCTTGTCCCGGCCATCCACGTCTTCACTTTAAACGCTGAGGTCGAGCCACACCGGCACGTGGTCTGAAGGCTTCTCCCAGCCGCGGGGCGCCGGGTCGATCTCGCATTTGACCAGGCGGTCTGCCGCCTGCGGCGATAGCAGCATGTGGTCGATGCGAAGCCCGTGGTTCTTCTGCCAGGCGCCGGCCTGATAGTCCCAGAAGGTGTAGCGGTTTGGCTCGTCGTGGCAGGCGCGGTAAGCGTCGGTCAGGCCGAGATTGGTGAGCGCCTGGAAATGTGCGCGCGTCTCTGGCCGGAACAGGGCATCGTCGACCCAGGCCGCAGGTGCATAGACGTCGCCGGGGGTCGGGATCACGTTGAAGTCGCCGGCGACGATCATCGGCTCTTCAAACTGAAGCAGGCCCTTCACCCGCTCGCGCAGTCGGGTCATCCAGGCAAGCTTGTAGGCATATTTGTCCGTTCCGAACGGATTGCCGTTCGGTAGATAGATATTGAGCAGCCTGAGCACGCCTGACGGCACCGAGACGACCGCCTCGAGGTAGCGCGCCTGCACGTCGTCTGAGTCTCCGGCGAGCCCCGGCTGAACCTCGTCGAACGGGAGCTTGGAGAGCAGGGCAACGCCGTTGAAGCCCTTCTGCCCGTGCACGGCGATGTTGTAGCCGAGCTCCTCGAATTCGAGCCGCGGGAAGGCATCGTCGACGCATTTGGTTTCTTGCAGGAGTGCGATATCGGGCGAGGCGGCCTTGAACCAGGTCCGCGCCGCATCGATGCGCGCCTTGATGCCGTTCACGTTCCAGGTGGCGATCTTCATGGTCACACTATTGTCATTGCCCGGCTTTACCGGGCAATCCAGTAACCCATGCGGTTACCATTTCAATGCACGCAGGGAGTGCTGGATTCCCGCTTTCGCGGGATGGCATGTCACGGCTAGATCGAGAAGCTGGTGCCGCAGCCGCAAGATGCGGTGACGTTCGGATTGTTGATCTTGAACTGGGCGCCGATCAGCTCGTCGACGAAGTCGATCTCTGACCCGCGCACGAATCCGAGCGAGATGGGATCGACCACCACGCGGGCGCCGTCCCGCTCGATCACAACATCGTCAGGTGCCCGGTCCTGCACCAGGTCGAAGCGGTATTGGAAGCCTGAGCAGCCGCCGCCTTCGACGCTGACGCGCATGAGCGGCGCGTGCTCGGCCTGCAAGATCTCCGCGATGCGCTGGGCGGCGCGGGGGCTTATGGAGATGGACGGTTCGTTCATCTTTTGTATAGCTAGTCCGTGCCGGGCCGGCTCGCCATGAGCCTGCTTTCGCGCACGGTACAAAGCAAAGATAGGGTGGCGGCAGGACTTGTCAATCGACCGTGGCCGCAAAGCCGACAAGGCCTTGGCGCCTTACGCGGTGGATGAGCGCCAAAGCCGGGGCCGTCTCGTGCCCGAGGCGCCGAGCCCCACGCGCTCGCTTTACGCGCGGGACCGCGACCGCATCCTGCATTCGACCGCATTCCGCAGGCTGACCCACAAGACGCAAGTTTTCATCTATCACGAGGGCGATCACTACCGCACGAGGCTCACCCACAGCCTCGAAGTGGCGCAGATCGCCCGCTCCATGGCGCGGACGCTTCGCGTGGACGAAGACCTGGCCGAGGCTCTTGCTCTTGCCCACGACCTTGGCCATCCGCCCTTCGGCCACGCCGGCGAACGGGCTTTAGGCGCCGCCATGCGTGACGAGGGGGGCTTCGACCACAACGCCCAGTCCTTGCGCGTGGTCACCGAGCTTGAGCGGAAATATGCACGCTTCGACGGGCTCAACCTCGCCTGGGAGACCTTGGAGGGACTGGTGAAGCATAACGGCCCGCTGATCGCAAAGGCGGGGAGGACGGTTCCTCAACCCATTCTCAGTCATTGCGCCAAGCAGGATCTCGCGCTCGACACCTACGCCTCGGTCGAAGCGCAACTTGCGGCGCTCGCCGACGACATCGCCTACAACAATCACGACATCGATGACGGTTACCGCGCCGGCATGTTTACCTTCGCCGAGCTTGCAGAGGTGCCGCTGGCGGGGAGGACACTCGGCGAAGTGCAATCCGCCTATCCCGGACTTGACGGCACGCGGGCGCTTTACGAAACCACGCGCCGCCTGATCACGGCGCTGATCGATGACGCGACAACCGAAACGCGACGGCGGCTGCAAGACCTTTCTCCCATCAGCGCCGACGATGTGCGCCATGCCGGCGGCCCCGTGGTCGCCTTCTCCCCAGCCATGAGCCGGGACCTCGACGCGCTCCGCGCCTTCCTGGTGGCGCACGTCTACCACCATGCCCGCATCGCGAGAGTCATGGGCGATGCCGAGCGCGTGGTCGCCGATCTCTTCGGCCTTTACCGTGCCCGTCCCGACGCCTTGCCGCCGGAATGGCGCGAGCAGGCGCCGGTCAAGGGTTATCCCCGTTATGTCTGCGACTTCATCGCCGGCATGACCGACCGCTACGCGCTTGCCGAGCACCGCCGCCTGTTTGACGCCACTCCCGAATTGCGTTAGTCGCGCGAGCACCATCGGGAGCAGTCATGGACGTCTTTGCAGGGTTTCACGGCCGCGTGCTGGCGGCCGTCCAGCAGCTCAAGCATGACGGCGTCGTGCCCCACGAGGCGAGCATCGAGGGCATCACCCTCGAGCCGCCGAAGGACGTGAGCCACGGCGACCTCGCCACCAATGCCGCCATGGTGCTGGCCAAGCCGTCAGGCGTTGCTCCACGGGCGCTCGCCGAGCGCATCTTGCCGCTGCTTGCTTCTGATCCTCACATCGAGAGCGTCGAGATCGCCGGGCCGGGCTTCATCAACCTCACGCTTGCGGCGAGCTTCTGGCCGAGCGTGCTGCGCATGGTGCTCGAGCAGGGTGACGGCTATGGAAGAAGCGCCATCGGCAAGGGCAAGGTCGTGAACGTCGAATATGTCTCGGCCAACCCGACAGGTCCCATGCATGTCGGTCATTGCCGCGGCGCCGTGTTCGGCGATGCGCTCTGCAATCTGCTGGTCTTTGCCGGCTTCGACGTCACCCGCGAATATTATGTGAATGACGCCGGCGCCCAGGTCGATGCTCTGGCGCGGTCAGCCTATCTCCGCTACCGCGAAGCGCTTGGGCAAGACATCGGCGAGATTCCGGAAGGTTTCTATCCCGGCGATTATCTGCAGCCGGTCGGCGCCTCGCTCGTCGAGCAGCACGGAAGCGAGCTGCTTGGCCTGTCCGAAAGCGAATGGCTTCCGATCGTGCGCGACGCTGCGCTCAGCGCCATGCTCGCCATGATCGAGAAGGATCTCGGCGAGCTCGGCATCCACCATGACGTGTTCTTCTCTGAGCGCTCCCTGATCGACGGGCCAGGCTATGAGGTCGCCGAAACCATCGCCGATCTCAAAACGAACGGCCTCGTCTATAGCGGCCGGCTTCCGCCGCCGAAGGGGAAGGTCGATGAGGAGTGGGAGGACCGCGAGCAGCTTCTGTTCCGCTCCACCGCGTTCGGCGACGACATGGATCGCCCCCTGGTCAAATCCGATGGCGGCTACACCTATTTCGCATCCGACATGGCCTATCACCGCGACAAATTCAGGCGCGGCTTCTCGACCTTGATCGATGTGTGGGGTGCCGACCATAGCGGCCACGTCAAGCGCATGCAGGCGGCGCTGGCGGCTCTCACCGGCGGAAAGGCCGAGTTGGTTATCAAGCTCGTTCAGCTTGTCCGCTTGTTTCGTGGCGGAGAGCCTGTCAAGATGTCCAAGCGTGCCGGGACGTTCGTCACGCTCCGGGACGTCGTGGACGAAGTGGGCCCTGGCCCCGTTCGCTTCATGATGCTTTACCGGAAGAACGACGCGCCGCTCGATTTCGACTTCGTCAAGGTCACCGAGCAATCGCGCGATAACCCGGTCTTCTACGTTCAGTACGCCCACGCCCGGGCGAGTTCCGTGTTGCGTAACATGCGTGACGCGTTCCCCGATCTAGATTTGGGGGGTGGAGCCTTGGCGCGCAGCGATTTAGGCCGACTCGGCGATGGCGCTGAAGTGGCGCTCATCCGCAAGATTGCCCAATTTCCAGGTATAGTCGAAGCATCGGCGCAAGCACACGAACCGCACCGGATCGCCTTTTATCTCTATGATATTGCTGCGGAGTTTCACGCTCTTTGGAATAGAGGCAAAGACTCGCCACAATTACGATTTATTTACGAAACAGATCGAGAGTTGACACGCGCTCGCGTGGCGCTGGTTGCTGCCACGAAACAGGTTCTGGCGTCGGGTTTGGGCATTCTCGGCGTCGAGGCAATGCATGAGATGCATTGAACGGGGAAATTGAACGGGGCGGGGGAGATGGTTCGGGGGAAGCACCATGTCCGTGCAGGATGAGGGGTACGGGGACAACGCCCGTCCAACCCTCGAGTTCGAGTCCGATTTCGCAAACCGTTTCAGCAGCGTCGGTGCCGAGGGCGATCAGTCCTGGGGTGCGCCCGCACACACTGCTCATAGGAGCGAGGAACCTTCCATGACATCGGGAGCAGGTAGACCGGGCCAGCCAATGCCGGGACAGCGCTCTATTTTTGGAACCGGCCGCGGGCCGGTTTTTGCACAAATGCCCGCCTATAAGCCGGTCACGCGAGGAGCAGAGGCGCAACCGCAGCATATACCGGAGCCGCTCAAACCTGAGTATGGGGCCTACACGAGGCAGGGCGCTGAACCGCAAATGCCCGGCGTATCGAGCTATGCCAACCAAAATGGCGTAGCGCCCTCCTACCAAGCTCCAAGCACACCGCCGCGAAACTACACCACCCCTGATTTCCCAAATCCCTTCCCGCCGCAGACTTATTCGCGTGAGCCTCAGCCGCAGAGCTACCAGCCTCAGCCGCAGCAAAGGCCGCAGGCCCAGCCGAGCCAAAACTACCCAGGACAGAGCTACCAGCCTCAGGCGCAGCCGAGCCGTCAGGCTCCGATGCCGCCGAGCGCCCAGCCGGCCTACCAGCCTGAGCCGAACCGATCCTTCCAGGAGTCCGAGTTCCCCGATCGCATCTTCCCGGCGCAAAGCCATCCTCAATCCGACTTCGCCGACCAGGGGTTCGCCGATGCGAACTACCCTGATGCGAATTTCGCCGACGCCTCCTTCCCGGACGCAAGCTTCCCCGACGCCTCATATCAGGACGCAAGTTTCCCCGAGGATAAGGCCGAGACCGACTTCGGCGCGTCGCCGCATGAGGGGTTCAGCGAACACGAGCCCATGCACGTCAACGATGCGGATGCGTCATACGGCGACGACTCCAGCTCCGACGCTTTCTCCGACTCCGCCGGGCACGACTACGCCCAGCACGCAGGTCGACGGCCGCTGCCGTCGCATCAAGCGCTGCAGGCCTTCGACGCGATCTACGACCAGCCGCCGCAAATCCCACTCGGCCGCACCCCTCACTACGCACAGGAAAGCGCGCAGCAAGCCTTCTACGACGGTGATCAGGCCGATGCCGATTTCCTCGACGAAAGCCAGTTCATGACTCCTGGCGATGCTGAGTCGAAACCCGCGCGCAAGTTCAGCTTGAGGAGCCGCAGCATCTATATGGTCGGCAGCGCCTTGCTCGGTGCCATCGCGCTCGGTGGCGCTCTCGCCTTCGCCTATAAGCAGAGCGGCGGGGCCATGGGCGGGGGTGAGCCTCCAGTGGTTCAGGCCGACAGCAGGCCTGTCAAGGAGGCCCCGCAGCAGCCTGGTGGTAAGGAATTTCCTCACAAAAACAAGCTAATATACGATCGACTGCAGAATGGAGATCAACCTGAGGCGGAGCACATCGTGCCGCGGCAGGAAGAGCTTGCCATGCCGGCGATGCCCAGCGCTGCTCCCGCCGCCGCTCCAGGAGCCCTACCAATGCAGCCGCCGGCCGTGGCGACGGTCGACGATCCGAACGCCGCCGACGGCGGTCCGCGGCGCGTGAAGACCCTCGTGGTCCGCCCCGACGGTTCGGTCATGCCGCCCCCGGAAGCTCCGGCTGCGCCGCAGCAGGCGACTCCGGCAAAGGCCGCTCCTGCACCGGCGCCACAACAACAGATGGCCGCGGTTGAGCCCGCCATGCCGGCAATGCCCATGCCGCAGGCGGCCCCGGCCCCGGCTCCGGTTGCCGAAGCGGCTCCGCCTCCCGCCACTGCCCCGGCGCCCGCAGCCGACCCAGCGCCGGTCGCCGCCATTCCGCCAAAGCCGAAAGTAGCCACTGCCGACGTGGCGCCAGCCCCCTCTAAGCCGAGCCAGTATGTGGTCCAGGTGGGATCGAAGCAGAATCAGACCGAGGCGCTCGCCACGTTCGCCGATATGCAGCAGAAATATCCGACTCTTCTCGCCTCGTACCGGCCCATGGTGCAGAAGGCCGACCTTGGTGCCAAGGGGGTCTGGTATCGCTTGCGCATCGGACCAATCGTCGACAAATCGGCCGCAACCAAGCTGTGTGGTCAGCTTAAGAGCCAAGGCCACCCAGATTGCCTGGTGATGGCGGCTCAATAGAGCTGTGAGCCGCGGCTTGACCGCGGCTCGCGCGGCGGCTAGCCCGGCGTGGTGAATTTCAAGGCCTTCATCTCCGGTTGCGCCGCCAGTGCGCTCACTGACGAAGAGCGTGCGCTGTTCGCCGAATCCCGCCCCTGCGGCCTCATCCTGTTTGCCCGCAATTGCCAGTCCATTGCACAGTTGCGCGCTCTTGCCGCCCAGTTTCGCGACGCGGTGGAGAGCGACGAAGCGCTCGTGCTTATCGACCAGGAGGGCGGACGCGTGCAGCGCCTGCGCCCGCCGCGCTGGCGCCAGATGCCCCCGGCGCGGGTCTTCGGCGACCTTTATCTGTACGACCCAGCAGGCGCCAGGGCCGCGGCCTTTGCCGGTGCGCGGCTGACCGCTGCGGAGCTGCACGACGCCGGCATCACGGTCAATTGCTCTCCAGTGCTCGATGTGCCTGAAGCCGGCTCCCATGACATTATCGGCGACCGGGCCTTCAGCTTCGATCCTGACGTTGTCGGCGACCTTGGCCGCGCTGTGGTCGAGGGGACACTTGCGGGGGGCGTGCTGCCGGTGATCAAGCACGCTCCTGGCCACGGCCGGGCGAGGGCCGACAGCCATTTGGCGTTGCCGCGCATCGATGCCTCGGCTGAGGAGCTAATTGAGGTCGATTTCCGGCCATTCATGGCGCTGTGCCACGCGCCGCTCGCCATGACTGCCCATGTCTTGCTTCCGGCCTTCGATGAGAAGCGACCGGCAAGCGTGTCGCCCGTTATAATGGGTGAAGTGATTCGTGAGCTAATCGGACTGACGGGCTTGGTGATGAGCGACGATATCGGCATGAAGGCGCTTGGCGGCTCGATGGGCGAGCGCGCTGCCGCCGTCATCTATGCCGGCTGCGACGTGGCGCTCCACTGTAGCGGCGCGTTCGACGAGATGAGCGAGGTTGCACGCGTGGTGCCTCCGCTTGAAGGCGACAGCGCCGAGCGGTTTGCCGCAGCCATCGCCGAGCTTGGCCAGCCGCAATCCTTCGATGCCGATCAGGCGCTTACGCTTGTCAGGGACGCAGGCGGAGGCGGCGTCGCGTGATTTGAGTACAAGCGGTGGAAATGAAATGAACGCGACCGAAGACCCCATGAGCGACGCGCCTGAAGAGCGCGATGACTTCTCCGACTGGGACCAGGCGGAGGGTGAGGGGCCCTTTGGCGAAACTCTGGTCGTCGACGTCGAAGGCTTCGAGGGACCGCTCGATCTCTTGCTGGCGCTCGCCCGCACCCAGCAGGTCGATCTCGCCAGGATCTCGGTTCTGGCGCTCGCGCAGCAATATCTCGATTTCATCGCCGAGGCGCGCAAGCTGCGGCTTGAGATCGCCGCAGACTACTTGGTGATGGCAGCGTGGCTTGCCTTTCTCAAGTCGAAGCTGCTGCTACCTGCCGAGCAGGACGCCGAAGGCGAGCCGACCGGCGAGGAGCTTGCCCAGCTCCTTGCCTTCCGCCTCAAGCGCCTCGACGCCATGCGCGAGGTCGCGGCGCAGCTCATGACCCGCAAGCGATTGGGACGCGACGTGTTCGCGAGAGGCATGCCTGAATCCTTACGCATCACCCGCAAGAGCACCTATCAGGCCAATCTCTACGACCTGCTCAAGGCCTATGCCCAGCAGCGGCAGCGCTCCGCGGTAAAGAGCTGGCATGTGCGGCCGCGCATGGTGTGGTCTTTGAAGGAGGCGCGCGAGGAGCTTGAGCGCCTGCTTGGCATGTCTTGCGATTGGGCGCCACTAGATCAGCTTCTCGCCGAGTTCCTGGTCGGGCCTAAGCTGCGCAAGACGGCATTGGCGAGCGGCTTCACCGCTACGCTGGAAATGACTCGGGAGGGAGCGCTCGAAATCCGGCAGGCGAAGGTCTTCGCGCCGCTTTTGGTTCGTCGCCGCACATCTGAGGCCGCTTCGACGCGCCGACAACAGCAATGAGGTCATGAATGACTGCGAACAATGTGGAGAGGGCAATGCTGATCGAGGCCGTGGACAAGGAGCGGGAGAGCCGCCGCGCATCGCTCTTGCCGTTTCCCTCCAGGACCATGATGGCGCGGCCGTCGACGGATAGGCAGGAGAAGCTACGCATTCTGGAAGCGCTGCTGTTCGCGGCACCAGAGCCGCTGGACCAGGCCGAGCTTGCAAGGCACTTTGCTGAAGGCGAGGACATCGCCTCGCTGCTCACGGAGTTGCAAACCCTTTATGCCGAGCGTGGCGTCAATCTCGTGCGCGTCGCCGGCAAATGGGCCTTCCGCACCGCCGCCGACCTTGCCTTTCTGCTCGAGCGCGAGGCCGTTGAGCAGCGTCGTCTGTCGCGGGCGGCGCTCGAGACTTTGGCGATCATCGCCTATCACCAGCCGGTGACCCGCGCCGAGATCGAGGAGATCAGAGGCGTCAGCACGTCCAAAGGCACTCTCGACGTGCTGCTCGAGACCGGCTGGATCAAACTCAGGGGCAGGCGGCGCGCGCCTGGACGCCCCGTGACCTACGGCACCACCGAGCAGTTCCTCGGCCATTTCGGCTTCGACTGTATCCAAGACCTGCCAGGCCTGTCCGAGCTGAAAGGGGCAGGGCTCCTCGACTCCACCCTGCCTCGTGGCTTCGCCATGTCAAATCCCGACGACGCTCCGGAACTGCGCGAAGACGAGGATCCGCTCGAGGACGAGCTTGGCAAAGACGATGAGACCCCGGAAAGCGACGAGGGCGAGCCGCCTCGCTGACCGCTCGCGGGTTGCACATCCAGAGTCAACATCGTAGATCAGCCTCGTGCTTGAGTTCTTGAAAGCTGGTCGAGCCGCGCGTGCACTGAAGCGTGCGCCAAGCGAGCGGGGCAGGGCTCGCGTCACCTTCGCCGCACGCCTCACCTTTGAGGACGTCTCCAAACGCTACGGCGAGAGCATTGCGCTCGACCAGGTCTCGCTCGACTTGCCGCCTGGAGAGGTGCTGTGCCTTCTCGGGCCGTCAGGCTGCGGCAAGACCACGCTGCTCAGGATCGCCGCCGGCGTCGAGCGTCCCAGCTCTGGACGCGTCCTTCTCGACGGCCAGGAAATTGCAGGGCCCGATCGCTTCGTTCCGCCGGAGAAGCGCGGCGTCGGGCTGATGTTCCAGGACTTCGCACTCTTCCCGCACCTGACCATCCTGCAGAACGTCGCCTTCGGGCTCCGCTCGCTCACCCGCGCCGAGGCGAATGCAGAGGCGTTTGCCGCGCTCGCTCGCGTCGGGCTCGCCCATTACGCCAATGAATATCCGCACATCCTCTCCGGCGGCGAGCAGCAGCGCGTGGCGCTTGCCCGCGCCATCGCCCCTCGGCCGAGCGTGCTCCTGATGGACGAGCCCTTCTCTGGCCTCGATCCCCGTCTCAGGGAGAAGATCCGCGAGGAGACGCTGGCCATTCTGCACGAGACCCGCGCCACGTGCATCGTCGTCACCCACGACGCAGAGGAGGCCATGCGCATGGGCGACCGCGTGGCGCTGTTGCGTGCAGGTCACGTGGTGCAGACCGGGCGCGCGCTCGACCTTTACCGCGCGCCCAAGGACATTCTCGCCGCGCGCGCCTTCTCCGATCTGAACGAGGTTCCCGCGAGCATCGAGAACGGCAGCGCCAGGACGGTGCTCGGCAGATTCCCCGCCCGCAACCTCGCCGACGGCGAGGACGCCATCGTCTGCGTGCGCCAGCGCGGCGTCCGCCTGCTTGTCCCTGGCGAAGGCATTCCGGCACGCGTCCTCGACCTCCGCTTCCTCGGCGATGTGGCGCTGGTTGAGATGGCAGTGCAGGGGCTCGACGCGCCGCTCTTCGCCCGCGTGCGGGAAATCGACGCGCCAAAGGTTGGCAGCGAAATCGGCATTGCCGTCGACGAAGGTGCGGTGCTGGTGTTCGAGGAGAACGGCAACAGCCTCAATGGCGTGAAATAGGCGCTCCTGCGCGCGCGACGCCAGCGGCTTGCGAGCGCCCGCGCTTTGCTGCCATAGTGCGTTGCAGAACCGGCTCGCTGGGGGCAGGGAGATTTTCATGGGTTTCGGCAGCGTCTGGCACTGGCTTCTCGTCATTCTCGTGCTCGTGCTCCTGTTCGGCGCAGGCAAGATTTCGGGCCTGATGGGCGACCTCGCCAAGGGCATCAAGAGCTTCAAGAAGGAGATGGCCGAGGGCGACAGCGAACCCGCGCCCGCCCCAGACCCCGAGCCGGCGCCGAAAGTGATCGAGCACAAGGCGAGACCTGCCGCCAAGGCGAAGGCCGCGCCCCGCGCCAGGACGCCGCGGACGCCTAAGGCAGGCTAGCTCTTTGCCCTTGCGCTGAGGGCTCGCGGGCGGTCACGGCAATGCGACACTTCCGGCGAAATTAGCGCCCATGTTCGACATCGGTTGGTCCGAGCTCCTGGTCATCGGCGTGGTGGCGATCATCGTAGTCGGCCCCAAGGAGTTGCCGCGGCTGATGCGCACCTTCGGCCATTACCTTGGCAAGGTCAGGCACATGGCCGCCGACTTTCAGCGCCAGTTCGAGGACGCTGTGCGCGACAGCGAGATCGACGAAGTGCGCAAAGCCATGCAGGACTTCCATGCGGAGGTGTCTGATCCGCGGGGAACCGTCGACAAGCCTCTGATGATACCGGCGCCGGCCGAGCCCGCAGCTGCGGTAGCCGAAGCGGCGCTGCCGGCGCCCAAGCCCAAACCCAAGCCCAAGCCGCGGGCGAAGAAGACTGCCCCGGCCAAGACCGCTCCGGCCAAGACCGCTCCGGCCAAGACCACCGCGGCTAAGAGCAAGACGCCGAAGCCACGCGACAAGAAACACGAGGAGGCGCCGTGACCGACGAGGATCAGGAGGCAATCGAGGCAACCAAGGCCCCGTTGATGGAGCATCTCATCGAGCTCCGCCGCAGGCTGATCTGGTCGCTTGGGGCGATCGCCATCGCCTTTGCCGTCTGCTTCTATTTCTCGCGGCCGCTCTACAATCTCCTGCTCTGGCCCTACCGGCTCGCGGCCGGCGTCGATACGCCGATCGAGATGATCTACACCGCGCCGCAGGAATTCTTTTTCACCGAGATGAAGCTTGCGTTGTTCGGCGCTATCTTCATTGCCTTCCCGGTGATCGCCTCGCAGATCTATATGTTCGTCGCGCCTGGGCTTTATCGCAGCGAGCGGAAAGCCTTTCTGCCGTTCCTGGTCGCGACCCCGATCCTGTTCCTGCTCGGCGCCTCGCTCGTCTATTTCGTGGTCATGCCGCTCGCCATGACCTTCTTCCTGTCGATGCAGCAGTCCGCCGACAACCAGGTGCATATTCAGCTCACGGCGCGGGTGAGCGAATATCTCTCTTTGATCATGACGCTGATCCTCGCCTTCGGCATCTGCTTCCAGTTGCCGGTGCTCTTGACGCTGCTCGCTCGCGCCGGACTGATCACCGCGGCACAGCTCAAGGCCAAGCGGCGCATCGCTATTCTCATTGCCTTCATCGTCGCTGCCGTGCTCACCCCGCCTGACCCTTTGAGCCAGATCTCGCTCGCGCTGCCGACCATCGCGCTCTACGAGCTGTCGATCTACGCGGTGAAGCTCACCGAGAAGCGCCACGCCGCTTCCACGGCCCCGGTCAAGCCCGCCGGCAAACCCACTGGCAAGCCGGCATGAGCGCGGCACTTTCAAAGGACGACAAGCGGCTGCAGGCGAGCGTGCTCTTCGCCGTCGCGGTCCACAGCCTGTTCATCCTCTTCTTTACCGTTTTTTTGTTCCAGCATTCCGATCCCAAGGGCGACGGCATGGAGATGGTCGGCTCCAGCATCGCCTTCATGTTCATCTTTCTGCCCTTCAGCCTCCCCGCCTACCTCCTGGCCAAGACGGGTCGCTTGCTCATCCTCGCGGCCATTCTCGCGCTGGTCGCGTCCTTCCTCTATTTCTGCCTCTGGCTTGAATTTCTCGACGAGCTCAGCATTCAGCCGGCACCCTGGAACGCTGGATAGCAACCTTGCATCTGCCTGACACCAAGACCCTTGTCCTGATCACGCTCGCCTGGGCAGTCGCCGCCTACCTCATCGTGCCGCGGCTCTGGGCGATCTATTACCGCCGCCACCCACTTCTCACCCGGGTCGATCGCGTCACCAGGAGCGGAGACGGCCATCCCGGCGATCCGATCAATATCGGCCTCGTCGGCGACGAGGCCGACCTCGTTCGCGGCATGAGGGCGGCGGGCTGGTACCCGGCGAACCCGATCACCGTGACAAGCAGCATGCGCATCGCCGCCGACACCGTGCTCCGCCGCCCCGACGATAATGCGCCGGTGAGCAATCTGTTCCTGTTCGGACGCAAGCAGGACTTCGCCTTCGAGCAGCCCATGCCCGGCGGTCCCGGCAAACGGCATCATGTCCGCTTCTGGCGCTGGGACGAATTGTATGAGAACCGTCCTGCCTGGTTCGGCGCCGCGACCTTCGACAGGAGCGTCGGACTAAGCCACACGACCGGGCAGGTCACCCATCACATCGCGCCGGACGTCGATGCCGAGCGCGACCGGCTGGTCGCCGAGCTGCAACGGGCAGGCGCCGTGCAGGCGGTCGATTGGATGGACGGCTTTCACGCCCAGCTCGAGGGCAAGAACGGAGGCGGCGATCCCTGGCACACTGATGGCCGCCTCGCCATCGTCACCTTGCGCTGACAATTAGGACATCGTCGTGTCCGCGAAGACCTCCCCGCAAGGAGGAGGTCAGCGCTGCGAGCCTCTCACGTGTTCTCGGCGGTCTCGTTGCCCGCGATTGAAACCGGAAGGGGCTCAAGATATCGCCGCGCGCAGAGCGCCGAGAGGCTGCCTTCGCTTAAGCCGGACGCGGCCTTTGGGCGCTCCGCGCCTCCCTCATGCCTCGTGCAGGGTACTGCGGCGAGATGTTTTTGCGTGCCCAAAGTCGATATGTCATGCCCGCGAAGGCGGGCATCCAGTAACCAACAGAGGAGCGAGTGAAGTAAGGACTATGTTTACTGGATCGCCCGGTCAAGCCGGGCGATGACAAGGGAGGCACCGAGCCTTATAGGGAAGCCTCGATTCCAGCCGATAGGACCGCCCCTTGCTCGACATCAAATGGATTCGCGACAACCAGGACGCCTTCGTCGCGGGCCTCAGGAACCGCGGCGCTGATGCGCCAGAGGAGACGCTGAATCGAGTTCTGAGGCTTGACGAGCAACGCCGCGCCACGATTCAGAAATTGCAGGAGGCGCAGGCGCGCCGCAACGCGGCCTCCAAGGAGATTGGCCAGGCCAAGGCAAACAAGGACGAATCCTCGGCTAAGCGGCTGATGGATGAAGTCGCCGGCCTCAAGACTGCGATCCAGGAGGGTGAGGAGAAGGAGCGGGAGCGGGACAAGGACCTGCGTGACCTTCTTGCAAGCATCCCCAATGTGCCGGCGGACGACGTTCCAATTGGCCTCGACGAGACGGCCAATGTCGAGCTGCGCAAGGTAGGCACGCCACGCGACTTCAAAGACTTCAAGCCGAATCAGCATTTCGAGCTCGGCGAGGCGCTCGGCCTCATGGATTTCGAGACGGCCGGCGCCGTCTCGGGTGCGCGCTTCGTCTTCCTCAAAGGCGCACTATCGCGGCTCGATCGCGCAATCGGCTCCTTCATGCTCGATCTCCACACCGGCACGCTGGGCTATACGGAGGTGAACCCGCCGCTTCTCGTCCGCGATGAAGCGGCCTACGGCACGGGCAACCTGCCGAAATTCGCCGACGATCTCTTTCAGACGACAAACGGCTACTGGCTCATCCCCACGGCCGAAGTGTCGCTCACCAACGTCGTGCGCGAGCGCATCCTCGACGAAGCCGAGCTTCCCATGCGCATGACGGCTTGGACACCCTGCTTCCGCTCGGAGGCCGGCGCCGCCGGCAAGGACACGCGCGGCATGATCCGCCAGCATCAGTTCTCCAAGGTCGAGCTCGTCTCGGTGACGACGCCGGAGCAATCGGCCGAGGAGCACGAGCGCATGACAACAAGTGCGGAGACTGTG
>DATFVP010000093.1:0-16355 GCA_035260285.1 Methyloceanibacter sp. | reverse complement strand
CAAGCTATCTGAGCGCCAAGACGCGAGGGACGAGCTCGCGGCCAGGGTCATCAGCATGAGTCGCATCGAACCACGCTTCGCCGCGTTGAAACGGGAGGGCCGCGCCGGACTCGTGACCTTCATCACCGCTGGCGATCCGGATGAGGCAACCTCGCTCAAACTGCTCAAAGCCCTGCCGAGCGCCGGCGCCGACATCATCGAGCTCGGCATGCCGTTTTCCGATCCCATGGCGGATGGGCCTGCGATCCAGGCCTCCTCGCAGCGCGCGCTTGCCACGGGTCAGACCATGGTGAAGACGCTGACAATGGTCAAGTCCTTCCGCGAAAAGGACGATTCCACCCCCGTCGTGCTAATGGGTTATTACAACCCCATATATATATACGGTGTTGACCGGTTCCTGAAGGACGCGGGCGCCGCCGGAGTCGATGGGTTGATCGTGGTCGACATGCCGCCAGAGGAAGATGCCGAGCTTCGCCCGGCCGCAAGCGAGGCGGGGCTGAACTTCATTCGCCTGGCGACGCCGACGACCGGCGCCAAGCGTCTGCCTGCCGTGCTCGCCAATAGTTCGGGCTTCGTCTATTACGTGTCGATTGCCGGTATTACGGGAACGGCTGCGCCGGATCTTGCTGATGTCGGCGCCCAGGTTGCTCGCATCAAGGCGGCAACCAAGCTTCCCATCGCCGTCGGCTTCGGCGTGAAGACCAAGGAGCAGGTGAGTGCGATCGCCAAACTCGCTGAGGGCGTGGTGGTCGGCTCGACACTTGTGTCGGCGATCGCTCAAAGCCTCGATGCTGAAGGCAAGGCGACGCCCGAAACTGGCCCCAAGGCTCTCGCCCTGGTTGAGCAGCTTGCTTCGGCGCTCCGACAGCCCGCTGCTGCTGCCGCGCTTTCGGCATGATTTCGAGTTTAAGGTGAATGTTGCTATTGACCGTTTGGTAGCCTCGTGAACTGGATCAACAACGTCGTCAGGCCCAAGATTCGCAGCATCCTTCGCAAGAAGGAGATGCCGGACAATCTGTGGGTCAAGTGCCCCGAAACGGGGCAGATGATCTATTACAAGGATCTCGAAGCCAACCAGTTCGTGGTTCCCGGCTCCAACTACCACATGCGCGTTTCGGCGGCGGCGCGTCTGAAAGGCCTGTTCGACGGCGGCGAATACGAGGCCATCGCTCTCCCCGAGGTGCCGATCGACCCGCTCAAATTCCGCGACGAGCGACGTTACACCGACCGCATCAAGGACGCCCGCGGCAAGACCGGCCTTGCCGACGCTGTGCTGGTCGGCGCCGGCAAACTGCAAGGCGACAAGATCGTCGCCGCCGTCCAGGATTTCGACTTTCTCGGCGGCTCGCTCGGCACTGCTGCGGGAGAAGCGGTGATTTCCGGCATACGCACGGCGGTGAAGCGCCAAAGCCCGTTCATTTTGTTTGCTGCTTCCGGCGGCGCGCGTATGCAGGAAGGCATCCTCTCGCTGATGCAGATGCCGCGCACCACCGTGGCTGTGCAGGAGTTGCGCGAGGCGAAGCTCCCTTATGTCGTGGTGCTGACCCATCCGACCACTGGCGGCGTCACCGCCTCCTATGCCATGCTCGGCGACATCCACATCGCCGAGCCAGGCGCGCTGATCGGCTTCGCCGGCCCGCGCGTCATCGAGCAGACCATCCGCGAGCAGCTGCCCAACGGCTTCCAGCGCGCCGAATATCTCCTCGACCACGGCATGGTTGACATGGTGGTGCATCGCCATCAGTTGCGTGACACACTTGGCCGCATCTGCCGTCTGCTCACCCACACGAAACCTGGGCGCGACATCGCCATTCCCGAGTACCTCGACGGCATGAACTCGCATCCGGCGCCGGCTACGACGCTGGCGAGGCTCGGCGGCAACGGCGAAATCGTGGATATCGAGGTCGAGGAGGACGACGACAATCAAGTGAACGAGCTTTTCGGCACCCCTGCCGAACCCCGTCCGCCGCGAAACGTCTAAGGCCAATCTCCTTGACCACCTTGCCCCAAAGCGACGAGGGCCGCATCCCACTGCCCTCGGTCTCGGGAAGCGTCACCCTGCTTGAGCGCCTCAAGGCGCTGCACCCGCAATCGATCGACCTGTCGCTCGGACGCATCGAGCGTCTGCTTGCGGCCCTTGACCATCCCGAGCGCCGCCTGCCGCCTGTGGTCCATGTCGCCGGCACCAACGGCAAGGGCTCGCTGATCGCCTTCGTCCGTGCCATCGCCGAGGCCCTGGGCAAGCGGGCGCACGTCTACACCTCCCCGCATCTCGTCAACTTCCACGAACGCATTTTGCTTGCCGGGCCCGATGGCGGCACTCCGATTTCCGAGGACAGGCTGGTCGATTGCCTCGCCCGCGCCGAGGACGCCAATGCCGGCGAGCTGATCACGCTGTTCGAGATCACGACGGCGGCGGCTTTCCTCGCCTTCTCCGAGACGCCGGCCGATTTGTTGCTGCTGGAGACCGGCCTCGGCGGCAGGCTCGACGCGACCAATGTCGTCGAGAAGCCGCTTGCCACCTCGATTACCCCAATCTCGATCGATCACGTTTCATTTCTGGGCAATACGCTTGCGGCGATTGCCACCGAGAAGGCCGGCATCCTCAAGCCTGGCGTGCCCTGCATTGTCGGCCGCCAGGAGGCTGAAGCGCTTCAGGTGATCGAGGCGCGGGCGGGGGAAATCGGCACGCCACTCCATGTGTTCGGGCGCGACTTCGATGTGTTCGAGCAGCACCGCAGATTAATCTTCCAGACCGAGTCGTGGCTGATCGACCTTCCTGTGCCACGCCTCAACGGGCGGCATCAGATCGACAATGCCGGCGCGGCGATCGCCACCGCCAGCGTCGCTTTCGGCGATGCGCTCACCATCGAGTCGCTCGAGCGGGGACTGACCCACGCCGAATGGCCTGCGCGGCTCGAGCGCCTCGGCGAAGGTGCGCTCCACCAATATGTGGGCGAGGGCACTGAGATTTGGCTCGATGGCGGGCACAACGAAGCAGGCGGCCGGGCGATCGCGAACGCGCTTGCCGAATTCGAGGAGCGCGTGCCGCGCGCCGTTCATCTCATCTGGGGAATGATGGAGACCAAGGACGCCCACGCCTTCATCGCGCCATTCAAGGGCCTGGTCGAGCGCGTCTACACCGTGCCGATCCCCGAGGAGGCGAATGCTTTCTCGGCGGAAGCCTTGGCCGAGATCGCCGCGAGTGAAGGCTTCGACGTGACGCCGGCGAGCGGCGTGGCGCACGCGCTGATGCAATCGCGCGCGGCGCTAGGGCGTCCGGGGCGCGTGCTAATCTGCGGCTCGCTGTATCTAGCGGGCCACACGCTTAAGCTGCATGCAAGCTAGGCTGCGGCGGCGCCGATCGTCCCGCTAATCCAGTCGGCAAGTCTACCCTTGGGAAGCGCGCCAGTCTGCGTCGCGGCGAGCTGGCCGTCCTTGAAGATCATCAGCGTCGGGATCGCCCGCACATTGTAACGTGACGGCGTGCGATGATTCTCGTCGATGTTGAGCTTGACGATTTTGACTTTGCCATTGAGTTCCTTGGCGATCTCTTCGAGCGCCGGTGCGATCTGCCGGCAGGGACCGCACCATTGCGCCCAAAAATCCACCACGACGGGGGTGGACGACTTCAATACGTCGGCCTCGAAGGTATCGTCGGAAACAGTTGCAGTTGCCATTTATTTGCTTCTCCTGGGTCGCCGGTATTGGACCCCCAAAGCGGCCGGTCTTGTGGTCTGAAACCGAACCTAGGTGCGCACCCAGGCCACGTCAAGGCTGGGGCCTTTCTGCAACATGCGGCGCTCGGCCAAATCAAGAAGCGTTGATGGGATTTCCATAAGTTTCGGGCCGTCGGTCCAGATGATCGCAGCGCGCAAAGCTCGCTCCGGAAACATGAGGCGCAGCGCCGCGCGATAAGCGGCAAGCTGCGCGATATAGCCAGGCGCCACCTCATCGGGGGTTGAGGGTGGCGGCCGATTCGTTTTGTAGTCGAGCACGAGGAGCGCGTCGTCCAAGACTGCGAGGCGGTCGATCTGGCCCGAGATGTCGCCATCGCCGAGCCTTGCCACGATGGGCACCTCGCTGAGGCTGCCGGGCGCAAAGAGCGGCGCGAAGCGCGTGTCTTGCACGATGGCGAGCGTCTCGCTCACGATCTCCCCGCGCATTTCCTCGGGCAGGTCGCGCCCGCGTGCGGCGACGAAGGTCCGCGCCGCGCCCTCCCGATCGGCGGCTGCGACCTCCGGCAAGTGCTGCAGCAGCGTGTGCACAAGACGTCCGCGGGCGAAGCGCCGGTTGTCGGCGAGCGCCCTCGGTCCGAGCGGTGGCTGCTCGGGGTAAGGGGACGCAGTATCGCCGAGAAGTGCGCCAAGCCCTGACGGCGTCAGGATCGCTCTGGAGCGCTCCTCCGGTGCGGGCCTGCTCGCCCAGTCCGGCAACTCCGCCCCCTCTGCTGCCGCCTCGGCCTCGCACGACGCCTTCACCGCGATAGTTTGCTCGCTGATGAGCCTCTGCACGGGCTTGCCGTCGTAGCATGCGGTCTCGGCGAGCAGGCTTTTCAGCCCCTGGTCGACCAGCTCGTACCAGGAAGCCTTCTCAGGGCAGTCCTTCTGGCTCCAACCGCACACATAGAGCCGGTCGCGCGCTCTCGTCATGGCGACGTAGAGCAGCCGGTGATACTCCTCGATCTCGGCCTTGCGCGCGAGGTCCTTTGCCGCCTCGATATGCTCGAGCGTATTGCCGCCGGCAGGCCACACGATATGGCCGACTTCCTCCGGAGGGACGCCATGCCGCACGAGCGTATGGATGCTCGCGCCCTGGCGCCTCGGAAGCACGCAGGTATCGGGCAGGAACACGATCGGCGCTTGGAGGCCCTTGGCGCCGTGCACCGTCATGATACGGACCTCGTCACGCTTCTGCTCCATGTCGCGCTTGATCTCGACGTCGGTCGAGCGCATCGCGTTGACGAAGCCTTGCAGCGACGGCGGGGATTCCGTGTCGAAGCCCAGCGCAAGGTCGAGGAACTCATCGAGGGACTCGGCGGCTTCAGGTCCAAGTCTGGTGAGCATCCGCTTTCTCATCTCCTGCCCGTTCTCACCGAGCAGCTCGAGGAAGAATTCGTAAGGCGGCTTGAGATCGACACGTGAGAGCCAGCGCGACAGAGTTTCGGCAGCCTCCTTGAACCGCACATTCCCCTTGGCCTTGGCCTGCAGGACATTCCAAAGGGAGGTGCGCCGCTCAAAAGCGAGTTCGAACAGATGGTCGTCGTTTAGCCCGAAGAGCGGGCTCTTCAGCGTCACGGCGAGCGAAAGATCGTCCTCAGGCATCAACAGGACATCGGCGAGCGCCATCAGATCCATCACCGCGATCTGCTGCAGGAGCTGCATGCGGTCGGCACCCGCCACGGCGATCTTCTCGCGCTTGAGCGCGCGAATCATCGGCGCCGTCAACGGATCGCGGCGGCGGACTAGAATCAGAATGTCGCCAGCCTTGATCTTGCGGCCCTCTGATTCGAGCTCCTCGCCTTTGTCGCGCCAGGCCTTGATCTGACCGGCGATTCTCCTGCACAGCACATCGACCGCATGCGGCGGCACCGCGTCCTCGTTCCAAGGCTCGAAGGCTTCGGCCGGCTCGATCTTCGTTTCGCTCACCACTGGCCAAAGCTCGACCAGTCCCGCCTGTCCGGTGCGGAAGGCGTGGTGCTTGATGATCTCACCGTCGTGCCAGATCAGGCCTTCGGCGGCCGGCCGCTTGCTGAACACCGCATCGACCGCCTTGAGCACCGCCTCGGTCGATCGGAAGGAGAGGGTGAGCGACACGTCGTTCCAGGTCTGCTTGATCGCCATGGCTTTGGCGCGGAACGTCCGTCCGACCGTTCCGAATCTGACGGGATCGGCGCCCTGGAAGCTGTAGATCGACTGCTTCTCGTCGCCCACCGCGAACAGGGTGCGCAGGTTGTCGCTTGCGCCTTCGCCTGCAAAAAACTCCTCGGCCAGGCGCTCGATGATCGACCATTGCTCTGGGTTGGTATCTTGCGCCTCATCGACGAGGATGTGGTCGACGCCGCCGTCGATCTTGTACAGCACCCATGCAGCGGCGCCGGAGTGAGACAGGAGTGCCTTGGTCCTGAAGATCAGGTCGTCATAGTCGAGCACGGCGTGGCTCTGCTTGGCGCGGTCATATTCGGCTTGGATAGTGTCTGCGAGCAGAAGCACGGCCGAGCTCGCTTCGGCGCAGGCGAGCTGCGCGCGTTGGGTCGCGAGCCTGTCGAAGCGGTCTTGCGCGCGATCGAGCACGGCGCACGCCAAAGGCTCTGCCTGCCACAAGCCCTTGCTGCACACGGACCGGCGCGGCGTGTTCTTGTCGGTGAGAAAAATCGGCTTCAACGCCGCTACTCTTGCCGCGCCCGTTGCCGCTCTCGCGGCCTGCAAGCCGTCTCTCAGCTCTTGGTCCGTGCGCGACTCCGCGCCGTTACCTTCTAGTGCTGCAAGCAGCGTGTCGATATCGCTGTCGGCGAGCACATCGGCAAGCCGCTCGGTCAGCTCCGCCTCACAGACCTCCTTGCCAAGTCCGAACAGACGTTTGAGGCAGCGCTCCTCGCGCTTGGTCCAGTCTGGGTCGCTTTCGTGCAAGGCCATCATGCGGGCAAGGTCGCCGCGCTTGGCGAGCACCGTGTCGACCATCTTGCGGAAATAATCCTCGACCGTCACCGCCACGATCTTGGCGAGAGCCTGTCCCAACGGGGCGTCGCGCTCCTTTGCGGCACGCGCCATAACGGCGTCGAAAGCCTCACCCTTGAGACGCAGCGCCGCAGCCTCATCGAGCACGGCGAAATTCGGCGTGACTTCGGCCTCGAGCGGGAAGCGCTGCAACAGCCGCTCGCAGAATCCGTGAATGGTGTAGATCTTGAGCCCGCCTTTGGCCTCCAACGTTTGCGCAAAGAGCCTTCGCGCCGCTTTGACCTCTGCATCGTCGGGTCCGCGGCCGAGAAGGGCCGCAAGCCTCTCTCGCAATGTGCCGTCTTCCAGCGTGGCCCACGCCGCTAGCTCCTTGAGCAGCCGGTTCTGCATCTCTGCCGCCGCCATCTTGGTGTAGGTCAGGCACAGGATGCGTTGAGGCTCTGAGCCGGCGAGCAACAGCCGCAGCACGCGCCTCACCAGGACTTCGGTCTTGCCGGTGCCGGCGTTGGCCGACACCCAGGCCGACGCTGAAGGGTCTGAGGCGCGGGCCTGATTCGCGTCAGCGGCGTGGTTCACCAGCTCTCCTCCTCGAGGCCGAGAGTCTCCCATTCGGCGAGGCGCGCGAGATGGGCGTAGTCGTCGTAGTCGTAGATGCGGTTGAAGGCTGTGCCAGGCCGGCGCTTGGCTTCATAGGGCATGTGGGCGCGGTCGAAGCGCTCGATGAGCCTGATGAGATCGGCGAGCGCCTTTTCGGCAAGACCGGCCGGGTCAGCCTTCGCCGCCGGCTGCTCCTCGCCGCCGTCGCCGCGCCCAGACGCCCTGATGTAATGCATGCCGCGCACCTCGCGCGCCCCGAGCGGGGCGAACCCTCCGCCGTTGACAATGGCGGCTTCGAGAGGAAGCTGCGGCGCGAACAGCCTATCGACTTGGCTCGGCGGCGGCGGCTTCCCGGTCTTGTAGTCGTAGAGGACGACGCTGCCATCCTCGCAAAGGTCGATGCGGTCGGCGCGAACGCTGAGGCGGAAGCCTCGTTCCACCGCGAGGTCAAGGTCGCCGTCGACTTCCGCTGCCACCCGGACCACGCCGCTGCGCCGCGCCGGCTCTGTTTCCGCAAACCACTTGGCGAAGCGCGCGAAGCCAGGCCGCCAAAACGCCTCGACTCGCGGAGAGCCGCCAAGTGCGCTAAAGTGTCGGTCGGCGCTCGCGATCAGCCCAGCTTCAATGTCGTCTGGCAGGTTGTCCGGATGCCGAAGCGCAAATTCGTGCAAGGCATGATGCACGATCTGGCCGCGCATGGCGTTGTCGGGAGGCTCGCCGAGATGCTTCAGCGCCTCGAGCTTCAAGACATGGCGGGCGAAGATCTCATAGGGGTTGGCGATCCACTTCTCGATGCGGGTGACACTGAGCTTGCGCGGCCTTGCCTCGACGGGAGGGCACGGTCTTGGCGGATCGACCGGAACGAAGGAAGGTGCCGCATCGCGCGCCCGCGCCCATTCGGCGAAGGGCTGCTTGGGAGCGATCCTTGGCATGGCCTTCGCCGCCTCGACCAGAGCGTTGAGCCGTTGCAGCCAGCGCGACGGCACGGTCGGCACGCCGTCGACCTTGACGGCCCGCGAGAGGTAGAGCGTCGGTGCACCGAGCGCTTGCGCGAAGTCGTGAGCTGAGAGGCCGATGCGCCTCTCTGGCGTTGGGAGTCCGAGCGCTTCAGCCATGGGCCGGCTGAGCCAGGGGCTTGCCTCCTCCGGCCGAGGCCAGACGCCCTCGTTGAGGCTGCCGAGGATCACAACATCTGGCTGCTGCAGGCGGGCTTCGAGAGGTCCCCAGATGAAGAGCCGCGGATGCGCCAGCCGGCGCGGGCGGGCGACGCGGCCCGCGAGCAGGCTGCGATAGAAGGGAGCGTAGTCGACCGGCTTGAGCGCGACGCTCGCGCCCTCCGCCATCAACTCGGCGAGCAGCACCGACATCGCCTCGCCGGCCTCCCCTTGCCAAAGATGCGACGAGGAGCCGGTGCTGTCTTTTGCGAGCGCCTCTGCGGCGGCGCCATGGGCCTCGGCAAGACGCGAGGCGGGATGAGGCGACGACTCCTGAAACAGGGCCGTGAGCGGCGCAAAGGAACGCTTGAGGTCCTCGATGAGAAACAGCGCCCTCTCCTGCTCGTGCTCGCTGACGGGCATGCGGCGGCGCTCTTCGCTTCGCGCAGCCTTGACCGCGTCGGCAACGCCATCGAGACCCTGGCCGATATAGATATCGCGAAAGGCTGCACGCTCGAGCGCGCGCGCAGCCTTTCTGATGTCGCCGGGACCGCGGCCTACAAGGGTGAGCGGATGCTTGAGGAGAGCCATCAGCTCGGGTGCGGCGAAGTCGCTTTCCGCTGCGCCTATGACAAGGTCCAGGAAAGCGCCGGGCAACGTGCGCGCGACCGGCACGCCTGCTGAATCATCGATGATGAGATCGTAGGATTTGAGCCGCGCCGCCACGCGCCTGGCAAGCGTCCGGTCCGGCGTGATCAGCGCCGCGGTCTTGCCTGGAGTCTCGATGGTGCAGCGGAGGATGAGCGCGATGGCTTCAGCCTCGTCATGCGCAGTCGGCGTCTCGAGCGTTTGCAGACCTGCAAGGGCGGTGAGGAGACTCGCATCCTCCGATTTGAGGAAGGCCTGCCAGCGATCCGTGTCGCCTGCCGGGCGCAGTACTTCGCTCACGAACTTAAGCCGTGCGCGCCGCTCAACATTGGGTTGGCTGCCTTGCACGTAACGGACATTGTCGCGAGTCGCGCCAAGCTTGTTGAGCAGTTCGGCCATGCCGGTTTGCGGATGCTCCGGATGCTTCGCAAGACTCGCCCAGCTTTCTTCGTCGAGCGACAGGTCGAGGCCAGGCAGCACCACGGCGCCGTTTGGCAGCGAGGCGATGACCTTGAGGAACCGCGCGGTGGCCGTCACCGTTCCGGTCGATCCTGCCGCAATCACCGGTCCTGCCGGCGGGTTGGTCACGAGCCGGGCCGCCTTGAATTCCATGAGCGCGTTGCGGTGCGCGGTAGGCGAGACGAGGCCATTGTCGCGGAGATATGCCGGCCAATTCTCGGTAACGATCTTCAGGAACTCCACCGTCGGCTGCCAGTGCTCCGAGTGCTCCTCGGGTGCGAGGCCTTGCAGCGCGGAGAGGCTGACCTCCTCGCTTTCGATGAAGTCCATGAGGTTGGCGAGATCAGCGGCGAGATAGGACGCTTGCGCCGGGGTTGCCACCCGCGGCACGGGCTCGAGGCCCGAGATGGCCCCTTTGCGCAGGGTCTCGCTCCACGCGAGCACGAGCCGCATCAGGGCAAGGCGCCGCTCCAGCGGGCCAATCGCCCGCGCCCCACCGGCCCCTGCGAAGCCTTGGTCGGGCTCGCCTTCGGCGCCGAAGATGATGGCGGCGTCCTCGTCGGGATCGCCGAGCGCGCGGATGGAGGGCAAGAGCGCCGCCCGTCCCCCTGAGGCATCAAGAAAGGCATCGCGCAAGGCCCTGACGGCTCGGCGCGTGGGGAGATAGATGATCGCGCCCGGGAGCGTCAGCGCATCGGGCTTGGTGCTGCCCGGCGCCGGCAGATCGCCGTTGAGCACGGCTCTGGCGAGCGTGGAGAGGAATGGCGCCGATGGCGGGATGGTGTAGAGCCGCGGGCGCTTTTCGCCCACCTCAGGCACCTTCGTGTTCGAACCAGGTCTCGGCCTCGGCAAGCGCCTCCGGCGTGCCGACATGCATCCAGTGCCCGTCGAGACGCATGCCGTAGAGGCGCCCCTCGGCGAGCGCCCGGTCCCATAACAAGTTCAACGAGAATTTTCCGTCAGGCGCGTCGGCGAACAGCCTTGCATCGCACAGCGACACGCCGGCAAAGGCGAAGGGCACGATCTGCCGCTCGCCCCTGCGCTTCAGCCGCCCGTCCGGCGCCATGGCGAAATCGCCTTTTCCTCCGTAGCCTATACTCGACGCGAGCGGTGCTAGCAGCAACAGGGAGTCCATGGTTTTCGGATTCCACAATTTCAGCATGCGCGACAGCGCCGGGCTTGCGCCTTCGCTCCACACCGTGTCGGCGTTGTGGATGAAGAAGGGGCCGGGTCCAAGCAAAGGCAGAGCGCGCTTCGCTCCTCCGCCAGTGTCGAGAAGCTTGTCGCGCTCGTCGGAGATCAAAATCGCAGGCTTCATTCCCTGGCGCCGGACGAGGCTCTCTTCGATCTGTTCCGGCAAATAGTGCACGTTGACGATTGCGGTCTCGACGCCCGCGCCGGCGAGCCGGTTGAGCACGTGGTCGATGAGCGGGCGCCCGGCGAGCGGCACGAGCGGCTTCGGCATGCGCAAGGTCAATGGGCGCATGCGCTCACCATAGCCGCCGGCAAGCACCATCGCCGTCTCAGCATGCGCCATGGATGCGGCCTTCACAGGATGAGCGGGGAAAGCTTGTGCAAAGGCGGCAGCTCGTCCGAGTACCAATGACGCAGCGATGCAAGCGCAGGGTGCGCGAGATTGCGCTCAAGATAGCGGGCGACCCGGGGGATGTGAGCGAGATAACCGCGCTTGCCGTCACGTTTCGCCAACCGCGCAAATATGCCCAGGATCTTCGAGTTGCGTTGGGCGCCGAGCGTTGCGTAGAGCACGCTGAACTGATCGCTCGAAAATTGCTGATCGCTCGCGCCTCGGGCGGCACAGTAGCGAGCCAATAGCTTGGCTTCAAGCGCTTCGGGGACGTCGAGGCGGGCATCCTGCAGGAGAGACACAAGATCGTAGGCGGCGGGGCCCTGGAGCGCGTCCTGGAAATCGAGGATGCCGATTTGCCGGAGGCCCGCCCGCTCCGGCAGCCACATCAGATTCGGCGAGTGATAATCTCGTAAGATCAAGGCGTTATCTGCGACCGCGGCCTGCTCGAGCAGGGGGCGCCACAAGTCGACATAGGTAGTTCGTGCCTCTTCGGGAGTAGAGCGGCCATGCAGCGCCGGCCAGAACCAATCGATGAGAAGCAAAGCCTCGGTGAGCATCGCGTCTGCGTCGTAGGGCGGCAGCCGGTAGAGCGCATGTCCTTCGACGGGCAAGAGCGGCGGCGTTGGTTCGTTTACCATGGCGAGCAGCACATCAACGGCCGGCACGTAGAGATCTTCCAGTTTTGTGCCGTGCGCGACCTCGGCGCCGAACACCCTGTCGCCAAGGTCTTCGATCAGCAGAAACCCCTGATCGAGATCGAAGGCGTAGATGGCGGGCGCGGCAAGCCCGCGCCGTCTGAGCTCCTGGCCGACCGCCACAAAGGGTGTGATGTCCTCGGCGAGGTGTACGAGCGCGCTATAAGGCTTGCCGTCGCGGATCGGCGGCCCGTCAGGCTGGCGCGGTGCGTTCATCAAAATAGCGCTGCGGCCCGGCAACACGAGACGCGCGTAGGAGCGCGTCGAGGCATCGCCTCGCAGGTATTCGGCGGCCGACTCGAAGTAAGGCGTGGTGGCGATGAAGTCGGAGAGCGCGTGCAGGCGCTCGAGCCGCGGGGCCCAGCTCCTGTGTCCGGTCAGCACGATGCGGCGGCGATAAGAGTCCGCCGTCTCGTCCATTGCGATGTCGAGGCGATCAGCCGGAAGCCAGTCGCCCGCGCGATCGGGCCATTCGACGAATGTCACCGAGCTTGGCAAGAGATCGTCAAGGCCAAGCTCGGGAAGCTCGCGCGGCTCGAGCCGAAAGAAATCGCAATGATGCACGGTGAAGCGCGGGCTGGCATATGCCTGCACCAGCGAGAAGGTTGGGCTCGGCACCTCACCCTCGACGCTAAGGCGGGCGAGCAGAAAGCGGGCAAAGCTCGTCTTGCCGGCGCCGAGCGGTCCCGACACCGCGATCAGATCTCCAGGCTTCAGCACAAGAGCAAGAAGCTGGGCGAGACGGTCGAGCTCGACGAGGTCGACGCCGTCAAGGCTCCAATTTGCGCTCATCCGGCGCGGCTTGATCCGTAGCGGCGCGGCTCTGGCTCGACCGCGGCTTCATGGGCGAGCGGCAAGCGCGCGCTGATTTTGGTGCCACGTCCCGGCGTCGAGGTGAGCAAGACCTCGCCCCCGTGCAGCTGGACCAAGCTCTTGACGATGGAGAGGCCGAGGCCGGCGCCCCGATGGCCAGATCCATTGGCGCGGCTTTCGAAGCGTTCGAACACCGAGGCTTGATACTCGTCGGGAATGCCGCAGCCTTCATCCTCGACGGTGAAGGCAAGCTTGTCATCTTCGTAGGCACAGGACAGCACGATTCTGCTCCCAGGACTCGAGAAGCCGATGGCGTTGGCAAGGAGATTATACAGGATCTGGGTCACGCGAGGCCCGTCGGCGACGAATTCGTCGATGCCAGGCTCGACGCTGATATCGAGCTCGATGCGGTTCTGCTTCAGCCTCTCGCGAAGCCCGAGCACCGCGGCGTCGATCACGCCGCGCACTTTGACAGGCGCGAGCTTGAGCTCGAAGGTGCCGGCGTCGATGGTGGCGAGGTCGAGGATGTCGTCGATGATGGCAAGCAGCGTCTGGCCCGAGGTACGGATGTCGCTGAGATATTCCCGCTGCTTTTCACCCATGGCGCCAGCCGACGGGCTCGCCAGAAGCTCGGTAAAGCCGATGATATTGGTGAGCGGCGTACGCAGCTCGTAGGAGACGTGGCTGACGAAGGCGCTCTTGACCCTGCTCGCGGTCTCCAACGCCTCGTTGCGCTCGATCAGCGCGCGCTCGACGCGCTTAGAGTCGGTGACGTCGCTATAGGTGATGAGCGTGCCGCCGTCTGGAAGTGGCAGGGCCGCAGCCGTGATGACCGTGCCATCAGGCCGGTCGAACTGGCTCTCATAGGGACGCCGCTCGGAGAAGATGGCGGTGACCGCGGCCTTGGTGCGCTCCCATTCCTGCGAGTCGTCATAGAGCGGCCGGCAGGCGAAAATGACGTCGTCGATATGGGGCTCGCTGCCGAGCAGCGCCGGGCTCAAGCGCCATAGCGCGGCAAAGGCGCGGTTGTGCAGGCGCAAGCGGCCGTTTGGAGCGAACACCGCCACGCCCTCACGTAAGGTGTCCAGCGTCTCACGTTGCACATGGATCAGCGCGTTGTAGCGGCTCTCCAGCGCAAGCCTCTCGGTGACGTTCTCATAGAGATAGGTGACTCCGCCTTCCGACGCGCTGTCGGCAACGACATGCAGCGTGCGCCCGTCCGGCAGGTGCCACTGATCCTCCCGCTGCGAGTTGGTGCCGTAGGCTGAGAGCCAGCCCTTTTTCCAGTCGCGGTAGTCGGCCTTCTCGGGGAGGGCGCGGGATTGCCGCAACCGGTCGAGGATCTCGCCGTCGCGGGGACGCGTGGCGAGCAGCTTGGGATCGAGCTGCCAGAGATCGACATAGGCCTGGTTGAAATGGGCGAGCCTCTGGTCGGCGTCGAACACGGCGAAGGCCGTGGCCAGGCGATCGAAGCTGCGGAACTGCGTCTCGACCGAGGCCCTGCCTTTGGCGTCGCGCCGGTCTCCTGCCTTGGTCTGGGCATCGAGCAAGGCCCGCAGCGAGGCGACCTCGGTGTCGAGCTTCCGGTGCTGCTCGCCGAGGCCTGCAAGCTCGAGCCGCTGTCCCGCAACGTCGCGCACCTTGAGCATGATCATGCTGCCGGCCGCGCGACCGTCGACCTCGACATGCCTCTGCCGCTCGGTCCTTAGCATGAGGTTGAAGGCCTCGCCGCGATCGGCGAGAGCCTGCATGGAATCGGTGAGCTCGGCGGCTGAGGCCTCGTCGAGCCACTCCTCGAAGCGGAGCAGGTGGTTTGGCTCCGGCGGCACGCCGAGCCCGTGCGGCAGGCTCGCCGCGTGCACTCGCGGTCCAGCCTCAGCGGTCCAGGTCAACAGCACCTGCGGCTCGGCTGAAAGGATGGTCTCGAGCATGCTCTCGCTTGCCCGATAGCGCTCCGCCTCGAGGTTCGCGGCGTCGCGCGCCCTGACAGCAGCCTGGGTCGCCCGCAGGCAGGCGATCGCGCTGCCGATGGAAAAGGCGATGATGCCGAGGGTGATGCCGAGCGTGAGCAGCATGCGGGTGTCGTAGACCGCGCTTAACGGCAACAGCGGATCGGCCGCCTGGGCAGCAGCCATGGGCAGGGCGATCACCACCGCCAAGCTCAAGCCAAGGCGCGCCAGCGTCCGCTTCAAAAGCGGTGCAGCCTCGCTCCTCGTGCGCATGGCCCTTGTGCCCCCACTCTTCGCCCATTGCCCCCGCGCTGCATTGTGCTTGAACGCTGCCACAGACTTGAGCGGGCGGCGCGCGTGCCCCAGCGAGCCTTGAAGGCGAATCACACTAGCTTACTCACTTGGACGACTCTTGCCCACTGTGGCACGTATGCTGCGCTCAGACCTTGCCGGCACGATGACAGTCCTATGGCAGTGCGCTCAGTACCGGTAATAGTCCGGCTTGTACGGTCCTTCCGCCGGCACGCCGATATAGTCAGCCTGCTCCTCAGTGAGCTTGGTGAGTTTGGCGCCGACCTTGCCGAGATGCAGCCTCGCTACCTTCTCGTCGAGCTGCTTCGGCAGGGTGTAGACCTCGCGTCTGTAGGCCTTTGGGTTGGTCCACAGCTCAATCTGCGCCAGCGTCTGGTTGGTGAAGGAGGCGCTCATCACGAAGCTCGGATGGCCCATGGCGTTGCCGAGATTCACCAGCCGACCCTCGGACAAGAGAATGATGCGCTTGCCGTCGGGAAACTCGATCTCGTCGACCTGCGGCTTGACGTTCTCCCATTTCATGTTGCGCAACGCCGCCACCTGAATCTCTGAATCGAAGTGCCCGATATTGCAGACAATGGCGCGGTCCTTCATCTTGCGCATGTGCTCGATGGTGATCACGTCCTTGTTACCGGTGGCGGTGACGAAGATGTCGGCGCGGGAAGAGGCGTCCTCCATGGTGGTCACCTCGTAGCCTTCCATCGCCGCCTGCAGCGCGCAGATCGGATCGACCTCTGCCACGAGCACGCGGCAGCCTGCGTTGCGTAAGGACGCAGCCGAGCCCTTGCCGACATCGCCGAAGCCCGCGACCATGGCCACCTTGCCAGCCATCATCACGTCGGTGCCGCGGCGGATGCCGTCTACCAGGCTCTCGCGGCAGCCATAGAGATTGTCGAATTTCGACTTGGTCACGCTGTCGTTGACGTTGATCGCCGGGAACAGGAGCGTGCCCTTCTTCTGCATCTCGTAGAGCCGATGCACGCCGGTGGTGGTCTCCTCGGTGACGCCGCGGATGTTCTTGGCGATCTCCGAATACCAGCCAGGCTTCGTCTTCAGCAGCTTCTTGATGGCGGCGAACAGCACCACCTCCTCCTCGTTGGTGGCCTTGTCGAGAAAGGCCGTGTCGCCCTTCTCCGCTCGCACGCCGAGATGCACGAGCAGTGTCGCGTCGCCGCCGTCGTCGAGGATCATGTTCGGCGTGCCGCCGTCGTCCCATTCGAAAATGTTGTGGGTGTACTCCCAATAATCCTCGAGGCTCTCACCCTTGAAGGCGAAGACGGGGACGCCCGCGGCGGCGATGGCCGCGGCGGCGTGGTCTTGCGTCGAATAGATGTTGCAAGAGGCCCAACGAATATCGGCGCCGAGCGCCTTAAGCGTCTCGATCAGCACCGCGGTCTGGATGGTCATGTGCAGCGAGCCGGCGATGCGCGCGCCTTTCAGCGGCTTCTTCGCGGCATATTCCT
>DATFVP010000092.1:0-4802 GCA_035260285.1 Methyloceanibacter sp. | reverse complement strand
CTGGAGCGGCGCAAAGTCTTTGCGCCTGGCCGGTCGTCCGGCCGCCAAGCTGCCAGGGCACCCCGCCCGGCGTCTCGGGTCAAGCAAGCGACGGCAGGTCTCCTGGCTCGCGGATCCTTCGCTCGCCGCCGCCTTCCCAGGGCTCACCCCAGTGGCCAAATACGGCAAGCTTTCCGCCTACAGTTGCGGGGGCAGCTGCGGAATTCGGGCGAAAACCCGTAACCGCATTCCCTTTTCACTCCTCATCTTCGAGGAGACCGTCATTTTTCGCCCCTCACTAAAGGGCCTGGTGGGGAGGGTTGTCAACGGAGACGCGCCTGGCCAGGAAACGGGCTTGCGGCAGTGCGAGACCAGTCTCTATAGTTCCCGCCGTCGTCGGTTCCCGCAATTCGAGCGGGACGCAAGACGGGAACGCGGTGAAGAGCGAAAGCTTTAAGGCCGCGGCTGCCCCCGCAACTGTAAGCGGAGAGCTGCCCTTCACACGGTGCCACTGGAGCTATCGCTTCGGGAAGGCAGAAGGGACGCTGAGACCCGCGAGCCAGTAGACCGGCCGGTGACGAGCAACCTTAACCGCCCTCGGGGTGGAGGGCAGAGGGAGACACAATGACGACCTTATCGACCAAGCAACCGGGCGCCACCAACAGCGCCGCGGAATTGACGGCTGCTCGCGCCCTGCCCCTGGTCATGGCGGCGCTGCTCGGCATTTTCATCATCGGCGGCGTGGGCTTTTCCCACATCGCGGCCGTGCACAATGCGAGCCACGACTATCGCCATTCCATGGGCTTCCCCTGCCACTAAGGGAGAGCGACATGGATTATTTCCGCAACATCGTCCTGCTCGCGGCGATTGTCGGCGCGATCGCCGGCATCGGCATGACCATCGCACAACAGGTGACGACAGTACCGCTCATCCTCAGGGCTGAAGTGTTCGAGCAAGCCGAAGAGGCAAAGGCGCCGCTAGCGCACACGCATGACTCTGAAGCGGCTTCGGCGGCAGAGCACGAGCACGGCGAAGGGTGGGCGCCGCAAGACGGCTTCGAGCGGACAGCCTTCACGCTTGGCGCCAATGTTCTCACCGGCATCGGCTTCGCGCTTCTGCTCATCGCGGTGAGCGAGCTGTCCGGCGGTATCGTCGATTGGCGCCAGGGCGTGTTGTGGGGTCTCGCGGCCTTCGCCGTGTTCACGCTCGCGCCCGGCCTCGGACTTCCGCCTGAGCTTCCCGCCATGCCGGCGGCCGAGCTCGGGGCGCGTCAGGTGTGGTGGATTGCCACCGCATTCTCGACCGCCGCAGGCATTGCGCTGCTCGTCTATGGGCGATCGGTGCTTGCCGCAATTGCCGGCGCGACCTTGCTCGTGGCACCGCATCTCGCCGGCGCGCCGCAGCCGCTAAGCCACGACTCGCCGATCCCCGAGACTCTGCATCACAGCTTCGTGGTCGCCGTGGTGATGACGACGTTGGTGTTCTTCATGCTGCTCGGCGGACTCACGGGCTATTTCCGGCGGCGGTTGGTCGGCACTGCCTGACATGGAAGAGCCGCACACCGCAGGGCGCGCGCGTTTCACGCTCGTGCTCGGCGGCGCCCGCTCGGGCAAAAGCCGTCACGCGCAGATTCTCGCCATGGCCAACCCACCGCCTTGGGTCTACATCGCCACGGCGCAAGCGTTGGACGATGAGATGCGCGAGCGCATTGCCAAGCACAAAGCCGATCGCGGCAATGGCTGGTCGACGATCGAGGAACCGATCGAGCTTGCCGGCGCCGTGGCAGATGCGCCGGCGCAAGCGCCGCTCGTCATCGACTGCATCACCTTTTGGCTTTCGAATTTGATGCTCGGTGCCCACGATGTCGACTCCGCCGTGGCGAGGTTCGTCAGGAGCCTCGATGGGCGAAAGGCTCCGACCATCGTGGTTTCGTGCGAAGTCGGCGCCGGCCTTGTACCCGAGACGCCGCTTGGCCGTGGCTTTCGCGACCAGGCAGGCTTAGTCAATCAACAGCTCGCGGTGAGCGCCCACAGTGTGGTGCTCATGGTGGCCGGACTCGCCATGCCACTGAAGGTGCTGCCATGACCGCCCCAGTCAATCAGGAGGAGCAGGAGCGCCATCGCGCCAAGATGGCGAACCGCAAGGCGGCGCAGGACGCAGAGGTCGCCGCCAAGACGATTCCCGAGAAGGGACTTCTCATCGTCCATACCGGAACCGGCAAGGGGAAATCGACGGCAGCCTTCGGCCTCGTGCTGCGCATGGTGGGAAATGGCGGCAAATGCGCCGTGGTGCAGTTCATCAAGGGCGCGTGGAACACCGGCGAGCGGAGCGTGCTCGAAGGCTTCGGCGACATGGTGCGCTGGCACACGCTTGGCGAAGGCTTCACCTGGGAGACGCAGGACAAAGCGCGCGACATGGCGGCTGCGGCAAAGGCCTGGGAAACGGCGAAGGCCCTGATGCGCGATCCCGACCTCAAGCTGATCGTGCTCGACGAGATCAACATTGCGCTCCGCTACGACTACCTGCCGCTCGCCGAGGTGGTAGAGACGCTGAAAGCGCGGCGTCCCGATTTGCATGTGGTGGTCACGGGCAGGAATGCCAAGCGCGAAATGATCGAGGCGGCCGACCTTGTCACCGAGATGACACTGGTGAAGCATCACTTCGCCGCCGGGGTGAAGGCGCAAGCCGGCATCGAGTATTGATGACCGCGCGCGCCCTCATGCTGCAAGGCACGGGGTCGAGCGTCGGCAAGTCGCTGCTCATCGCCGGGCTCGCTCGCGCGCTCGCGAGGCGCGGCCTCATGGTCAGGCCGTTTAAGCCGCAGAACATGTCGAACAACGCCGCCGTTACCGAAGATGGCGGCGAGATTGGCAGGGCGCAGGCGCTGCAGGCGCTGGCGGCTTGTGTTGCGCCGTCCGTGCACATGAACCCAGTGCTGCTGAAACCCCAGAGCGAGATCGGCGTACAGATCATCGTGCAGGGCAAGGTGTTCGGCCGGGCGACGGCGCGCGAGATGCAGGATCTGAAGCCGAAGCTGTTGCCATATGTGCTTGAAAGCTTTGAGGTATTAAAGCGCGAGGCGGACATAGTGCTGGTCGAGGGCGCGGGCAGCGCGTCGGAGATCAACCTGCGCAAAAACGACATCGCCAATATGGGCTTTGCCCGCGCCGCGGACGTGCCGGTGGTGGTGATCGGCGACATCGACCGCGGCGGGGTGATCGCGAGCCTGGTCGGCACCAAGGCGGTGCTCGATCCCGAGGATGCGAGGCTGATCGTCGGCTTCATCGTCAACCGCATGCGCGGCGACATTTCGCTGTTCGCCGACGGCATGTGGGAGATCGCGCGGCGCACCGGCTGGCAGGCACTCGGGCTCGTGCCGTTTTTCGAAGATGCGCGGCGGCTGCCGGCGGAAGACGCCTACGACCTCGTCGGGCGGCGGCACTTGTCGAGCAACGGTAAGGTCAAAGTGGCGGTGCCGGTCCTGCCGCATATCGCAAATTTCGACGATCTCGATCCCTTCGCGGCCGAGCCGGAGGTCGAATTGGTCATGGTCGAGCGCGGCACGCCGTTGCCGGTCTGCGATCTCATCGTTGTGCCGGGGTCAAAATCGACCATCGCCGACTTCAGGACGCTCCGCGAAGTTGGCTGGGACATCGACATTGCCGCACATGTGCGGCGCGGTGGACATGTGCTCGGCATTTGCGGCGGCTATCAGATGCTGGGGCTCAGCATCGCTGATCCGCATGGCATCGAGGGTCGGGCTGGATCGGTGCCGGGCTTGAGCCTGTTGCAGGTCGACACGGTGATCGCAGGAGAGAAGGCGCTCGCGGAAGTCAGCGGCATGACCGTTACCGACGCTGCGCCCGTCAAAGGCTATGAGATGCATATGGGGGTGAGCACCGGACCAGATACCGCGCGGCCTCTGGTGCGGTTCAGCGACGGCCGCACCGACGGCGCGGTCTCGGCGGATGGGCGTGTCGCCGGAACCTACCTGCATGGCTTATTCGCCGATGACGCCCAGCGGCGCGCCTGGATCGAACGGCTCGGCGGCACGCCGTCGCGCCACAGCCACGATGCGGACGTTCAAAGGACGCTCGATGCGCTCGCCGCCCACCTCGAGACGCATATCGACGTCGATCGCCTGCTCAGATCAGCGAGATGAGGAAGGCGAGCAGCCCGAGCGCCGCGATCTGCAGGGTGCAGGCCGACTTGTAAACGCCAAGCGCGCGGCGGATGTCGGCAGCGGACGCCTCTTCTCTCCCCTCCCCGATCCAGCCGTCCTCGGTGAGCGCGCCATGATAGGAACGCGGCCCTGAGAGCTTCAAGCCAAGCGCGCCAGCCATGGCTGCCTCGGGCCATCCGGCATTTGGAGAGCGATGCCGGCCTGCATCGCGCCGCACCGTCTGAAACGCGCGGCTGACATCGGCATCGTCATGTAACCAGGCGGCAAGCGCTATCCATAGCGCGGCGAGCCGCGAGGCCGGGAGATTGACCACGTCGTCGACTTTCGCAGAGGCCTGGCCGAACGCCTCGTGCCGCGGCGTGCGATGGCCGATCATGCTGTCGGCGGTGTTGATTGCCTTGTAAGCAACCATGCCGGGCAGGCCGAGAAACACGCCCCAGAAGCTCGGCGCCACGACACCATCGGAAAAATTCTCGGCGAGACTTTCGATGGCGGACCGCGCCACGCCGGATTCATTGAGGGTGCGCGTATCGCGGCCGACGATCTCGGCCACCGCTTTCCGCCCAGCTTCGAGCCCGTTCGCATCGAGCGCATCAGCAACGGTGGCGACGTGCTCGTAGAGACTCTTCTGGGCGATGAG
>DATFVP010000091.1:0-5605 GCA_035260285.1 Methyloceanibacter sp. | reverse complement strand
TTGTCGTTTGCCGCCTGCCAAGCTCGCGCCAGAAGCTCATAATCCTCGGTATCAGAGCGTCGCTTGAGGATCAGTCGGGGTCGAGGCGTCGTAGTTGGCATCGTATAGATGGCATAGAACTGCGTAGTAGGCTCGGTGACGATGACCGAGTCGCCCTGCACTTCAACAAAGACGGGATTCGACCTCTTCACCACGGACACTCGCCCAATTCTGCTACGAATTATAGCACCTGAGGCAGTCTGGCAGCCGGCGGTCAATACTCGTACGAAAAATGCAGCGTGATCTCGCGAGCTTTCCATACGTCCCTCCAAGGTCGCGAAATGTCGCGAATCGGTCACTTGGAGTTTTCCCGCCAAAAAAGCCTCGTAAAGTTAAGCTGTTTTGTGGTGATCGGCTTCTTAGGTCGAACCTTCGCTTGAGCTATCATCCTTGAAGGCAACCATAAGAGAGCACCTCGTGGGCGATGGCATCACGTTCATTACCGGGGCCACTGGTTTCGTTGGTTCAGCGGTGGCAAGGGAGCTGTTGCGCGAAGGCTTCTTGCTGCGTGCGCTTGTCCGGCGTGAAAGCTCCAGAACAAACCTTACTGGTCTTCAGGTAGATATTGTTGAAGGCGACATGCGCGACAAAGACGTTGTCGCCTCAGCGGCGCAAGGTGCGCGCTACGTCATTCATTTGGCGGCCGATTACCGGCTTTGGTCACCACATGACAAAGACATTATGCGGGCCAATCTCGAGGGAACGCGCGTGGTCATGGAGGCGGCACGCGCCGCCGGTGCCGAACGGATTGTCTACACCTCGAGCGTTGCCACACTCAGACTACGCGATGACGGGGCGCCCGCAGATGAGACAATCCCCCTCGCCGAGGAAGACGCAAGCGGCACCTACAAGCGCAGCAAGATTGCCGCCGAGCGGCTGGTCGAGCAGATGATCGGGAGAGGTCTGCCGGCGATCATTGTCAATCCCTCCACGCCAGTTGGACCGCGCGATGTGCGCCCGACGCCCACAGGTCGAATGATCGTTGAAGCCGCGTCCGGCCGCATGCCGGCCTACGTGGATACAGGCCTAAATCTCGTGCATGTGGATAGTGTCGCGACAGGGCACGTTGCTGCTCTTCGGCACGGACGGATCGGCGAACGCTATATTCTGGGCGGGGAGAATATGACTCTTTTCGAATTGCTTAGCACAATCGCGCGGTTTACGGCCCGCTGCCCCCCATATGTCCGCCTGCCACGTTGGCCAATATACCCAGTTGCGCTCGCCGCCGAAGCCATGGCTCGGGTCACGAGGCGCGAGCCTTTCATTACATTGGATGGCTTGCGGATGGCGAAGCATCGTATGTTTTTCACCTCGGCTAAGGCAGAACGTGAGCTTGGCTATAAAGCCAAACCCGCCGAAGAAGGCATTTGTGAAGCGATCGACTGGTTTCGAAAAGCAGGATACCTCTCGTGACAGCGTCATTGAGCGTCGCATGCCTCGTGCTCTGCGTCTGGATTTATCTCATATTTTGTCGCGGGGGATTTTGGTGTGCGGGCGAGCGCGACGGTGCCGGCCAACTTTCGAATTCGGAGAATGGAGATTGGCCGACCGTCGTCGTCGTCATACCCGCCCGCGACGAGGCTCCGATGCTGCCGCGGAGCCTTGGCTCGATCCTCGACCAAAACTATCCGAATCTCTCCGTCGTTCTTGTGGATGATAACAGCAGCGACGACACGGCCGGTGCCGCTTGCCAAATTGCCGCCGGAGCCGGCCGCGAGGCCGTCATCCTACAAGGCAAGACTCTGCCCTCCGCATGGACCGGCAAGCTTTGGGCCCTGCACCAGGGCATCATCCATGCCCAAACCATGAAGCCATCGCCCCACTATCTGCTGCTGACGGACGCAGACATCCTTTATGCGCCTGGCGCAATTAAGCGGCTCGTCGCGAGAGCCAAGACGAACGGGTTCGTGCTTACATCCTTCATGGCGAAGCTTCATTGCGAGAGTTTCGCCGAGCGTACCCTCATTCCGGCATTCGTTTTCTTTTTTCAAATGCTGTATCCATTTGCATGGGTGAACGACAGCTCCGCACGGACCGCAGCAGCGGCTGGCGGCTGCATGTTGGTTGAGAGGCTTGCGCTCGAAAAGGCTGGTGGCGTCACCAAGATTCGCGGTGCTTTGATCGACGATTGTGCCCTCGCCAGCCTGATGAAAGCCGAGGGACCAATCTGGCTTGGCCTCAGCGATCAGGTGCGCAGTCTCAGAACATATCCTGCGATTGGCGACATTGGCCAGATGGTGGCCCGTTCGGCCTATGCCCAGCTCCGCTATTCGCCCCTGCTCCTCGCTGCATTATTAGCCGGCATGGCCGTGACCTATCTCGCGCCCCCTCTTCTTGCCATTTTCGGAAGGCATCCGGCCAACGCCGTCGCGGCAATCGCCTGGGCACTGATGATATTCGCCTTCTTGCCCATACTTCGTTTCTATCACCTCTCCCCGTTGTGGGCCGCCGCGCTGCCTTTGATAGCCGCGACCTATTCAGCCTTCACACTCAATTCGGTGCTCGAGCATTGGCGGGGCAGGGGCGGAACTTGGAAAGGACGCAGTCAGGCACTCCGAGCGAAGTGATGACCATCAGCGCTGGCATCGAAGCAGGCAAGACGGATCGTGACGAGAATTTTCCCGTCGCCTCGTTCCTCCTTGCTCCGCGCCTACGCGCTCCAATCCTAAGCTTCTACCGTTTTGCCCGCGCAGCCGACGACATTGCCGACCATGCCGCGCTCTCGGAGCGCGATAAATTTGCCGGACTTGATTTCCTGGAGCGAACGCTGCTTGGCAAATCCGACAAGGCCAAGGCGGCCTTGCCGCTCAGATCGGTGTTGGCGGAGCACCGCCTCGCCCCCACACATCCGCTGGATCTTCTCACGGCATTCCGCGCCGACGTATCCAAGCGCCGCTACGCCGATTGGGACGAGCTCATGCACTATTGCCGCTATTCCGCCAATCCGGTAGGGCGCTTTGTCCTCGATCTTCACGGCGAGAACCGGTCGGTTTGGTCCTATTCCGATTCGCTGTGTTCTGCCCTGCAGGTCATCAATCATCTGCAAGATTGCGCCAAGGATTATCGCGAACTTGATCGCGTCTACCTGCCGCTCGATGTCATGGAGAGGTGTGGCGCGAGGGTAGAGGAACTCGGCGCCCCAAAATCCTCGCCAGCTCTGCGCGCCTGTCTGAAGTCGATTGCCGATAAGACCACCGGGCTTCTGCCTAACGCTTCGAGGTTGCCACTGGCAGTCAAAGACACGCGACTCGGTCTCGAGACCGGAGCAATCGTCAAACTGGCGCAGCGGCTGGCTGCGCTCCTGATCGCGCGAGATCCCTTGAGCGAGCATGTGCACCTTTCGACGCTGGCCGGATTTCGGAATGGAATCCAGGGAGCGGCGGGCACATTTGCGGCGCGGCTTACACGACGCTCGGATTTTACACGCCCGAGACAAAAACAATGAGCGACTTGCAGCAGCAGAACCTTACACGTGTCGCCCCTAAGGGGATCGTATCGCGCAGCTCATTCTATCGCGCGCTGAGGATCCTCCCGTCCAATAAGCGCGAAGCGATGTACGAAGTTTACGCCTTCTGTCGCGCGGTGGATGACATCGCCGACGATGACGACCCAAATCGCGATCGCATTGCTATGCTGAATCGCTGGCGAGCGGACATCGCGAGGCTTTATTCGGGGGGAGGGCCAAGCGACCTTACCGGGGGACTCATCAAACCGGTACAAGCCTTCGGTCTGCGGCAAGAGGATTTCTTGGACATCATCGATGGCATGGAGATGGATGTGCTGAGAGGTATGGTTGCCCAGGATTGGTCTACGCTCGAGTTATATTGTGATCGGGTCGCCTCTGCGGTCGGACGGCTTTCGGTAAAGATTTTTGGCATCGAAGGCGAGAAGGGGCGACAACTATCGCATCATCTCGGCCGCGCTCTGCAGATGACAAATATCCTCCGCGATCTGGATGAAGACGCAGGCCTGGGCCGACTCTATCTCCCCAAGGAGGCTTTAGCGGAGGCCGGGATATCTGAAGTCGACATCGAGAAGGTGCTTGCCCATCCAAGACTTGGTCAGGCCTGTGCCAGCGTCGTCACGCGTGCAAGACAGCACTTTGCAGAGGCTTTGGGAGTGATGGCCTCCTGTCGCCGGGAGAGCGTGCGCTCGCCGCGCGTCATGGCCTCGGTCTATCAGGCGCTTCTCAACAAGCTCGTGGCGCGAGGCTGGACCCCTCCGCGAACGGAAATCCACACGCCGAAGTTTCAATTCCTATGGGCCGTCCTTCGCCACGGAATCATCTGATGGCGGGCGGCACGGTGCACATCGTGGGCGCGGGTCTCTCCGGGCTCGCAGCAGCAGTAGGCCTCGTGGGTACTGGCCAGCAAATCATCTTGCATGAGCTCGCGCCCCACGCAGGCGGCCGCTGCCGCTCATATTTCGAGCCTGCGCTTGGGATTACGATCGACAACGGCAATCATCTCCTCCTCTCCGCCAATCACGCCGCGCTCGATTTTCTCAAAACGATCGGTAGCGAGGATAAGCTCGCCGCATGCGATGAGGCCGCGTTCGCTTTCGCTGATCTGGCTACAGGCGAGAGCTGGGTGCTGCGTCCGAACGACGGGTTGGTGCCATGGTGGATCTTCTCTCGTAAGCGCCGCGTTCCTGGCACGCATGCGATTGACTATTTGTCGATGAGGCGCCTGCTGCATCCCCGTCGGGATGTCAGCATCGCTGAACTCATGAAGTGCGACGGCCCGCTTTATAATCGGTTTTTACGACCACTGTTTCTTGCCGCGCTGAATACGGAGCCTTACGAGGGTTCAGCTTTTCTCGCGGGCGCGGTTTTACGCGAGACGCTTGCGCGTGGTGGTCGCGCCTGCCGCCCGCTGGTTGCTTCGGGCGGCTTGGGTCCCGCTTTTATCGATCCGGCCCTTTGCTACCTGGAGCGCCATGGTGCAATGGTGCGCTTCCGTCATCAGCTCCGCCAGCTGGTGCTCGCGGACGACGTAATCAGCGCTCTCGATTTCGGCGAGGATGTAATTGGCCTTGCACCGGACGATGCGGTTATTCTCGCGGTGCCCGCCCCGGTCGCCCCTCTGCTCCTGCCGGAATTGCCTGCGCCCAGAACCTTCCGCGCCATAGTCAACGTGCATTTCAAACGAAACCCGCCGGAAACGCTTCCGACCATCACCGGCATTGTAAATGGGACCGCGGAATGGCTGTTCGCCTTTCCTGACCGGATTTCGGCCACCATAAGTGCCGCGGACCGGTGGATTGAGGCCCCCCGCGAGATGCTCGCACAAGAGGTCTGGAAAGACGTGGTGATGCTGACGAACTTGCCCAAGGTCTTGCCCCCCTGGCACATCATCAGGGAGCGCCGCGCCACTTTCGCCGCGCTTCCGAAGGAGAACGCGAGCAGGCCGCAATCGTGGACCCATTGGCGAAACCTCTTTCTGGCCGGCGACTGGACGGCGACCGGCCTCCCTGCCACCATCGAGGGAGCGATCCGATCGGGAAATGAGGCGACGCGGCTGGTGCGCAAGGCGATGTCACGGAACATTGAGGTGGACGAAGGAAG
>DATFVP010000090.1:0-2954 GCA_035260285.1 Methyloceanibacter sp. | reverse complement strand
GCGTATCATCTCGCCGAGATGGGGATCGGGCCACCGCGCGATGTCGCCGGCGGCGAAGATCGTGGGCTCGCTGGTCTCGAGATAGGCGTTCACGGTGACGCCGCGGTCGGTAGCGAGCCCGGCGGCTTCAGCGAGCGCGATCCGCGGGCGCACGCCAATTCCGGCGACCACGAGATCAGCTTCGAGCCTGCCGCCGCTCTTGAGCTTCACCTGCTTGCCGTCGATGCCGGTCGCCACGTCTTCGAGGTGGAAAACCACGCCGTGCTCCTCGTGCAGCGCGCGGATGAAATCGCCCATTTGCGGCCCGAGAACCCTCTCCATCGGCCTCTTGTCCGGCGCCACCACATGGACCCCCAATCCGCGGGCGCGGAGCGAAGCCGCGACCTCGAGCCCGATAAAGCTCGCACCCATGACCACCGCCCGGCGTGCGGCCTTGGCATTGTTGATGATCGCCTTGCAGTCGCCGAGCGAGCGGAGCGTGTGCACGTGTGGTTGATCGGCGCCGGGGATCGTGAGGCGAACCGGCTCGGCCCCCGTTGCCAGCAGCAATCGGTCGTAGGCGACCGTGCTCCCATCCGCGAACTGGACCTTCCGCCCCCGCACATCGATGCCGGTGACTTTCGTCTTGAGCCGCAGATCGACACCGTTCTCGGGATAGAAGCTCTCGGGCCGCAGCGGGACCCAATCCTCCTGAGCGTTTCCGGCGAGGTAGTCCTTGGACAGATTCGGCCGGTCTACCGGAGGTGCATCGTCGTCGCTCAAAATAACGATGCTCCCCTGGTAATGCGCGCGCCGCAGCATCTCGGCTGCAGCAAAGCCGGCGGCGCCTCCGCCGACGATCACGATCCTATCTGGAGCACTCGCCGCCGGCTCGCCGCGTGGCTCCGGTTTCGGCTGCGGCAGCTTCTCGCGCACGAAAATCTTGCCGTCTTGTTGCTCCACCTTCCAGCACGCCACCGGACTCAAGGCCGGTGCGCGCAAGGCCTCACCGGTGCGCAGATCGAAGCAGGCATGATGCCAAGGGCAGCGGACGGTATCGCCGACCACGAGCCCGTCTCCCAACGGGCCGTTGTAATGCGTGCATTGCGCCCCGACCGCGAACACGTCGTTCCCGCGGCGGACGATCAGGATGGAGTCACCGCCGACGTGCCCGACGAGCTTGCCGCCGTCGGCAAGGTCGACCAGTGAAATACCCTCTGTTAGGTCGGGGCCGCTCGGCCCCGCTGCAGCTTCGGCCATCCATCTCTCCCTTGGCAACGACCATACAACGACACCGGAGCCTGGCCGTTCCGGCCTGAGTCTTGTGGTCGGGCCTAGCCCTTGCCCTTGGTGCGGGTGTTGCCGTGAGGCGCGTTGCGCTCAAGAAACTCGATCATCAGCCCGGCCACGTCGACTCCGGTGGCTTTCTCCAACCCCTCGATGCCCGGCGATGAGTTGAGCTCGACCACGAGCGGTCCGTTCTTGGCGCGGAGCAAGTCCACGCCGCACACATTGAGGCCGAGGGTGCGTGCCGCCTTGACCGCCATCTCGCGCTCTTCGGGCGTGATGCGCACCCTCTCGCCAAGCCCGCCGCGATGCAGGTTGGAGCGGAACTCGCCGGGCGGCCCTTGCCGCTTCATTGCCGCCACCACGCGGTCGCCGATGACCAGGGCGCGGATGTCGGTCGAGTCAGCCTCTTTGATGAATTGCTGGACGAGAATGTTGACGTTCGCCCCGTGAAAGGCCTCGATCACCGACTTCGCCGATTTCACCGTCTCGCCGAGCACCACGCCGATGCCTTGGGTGCCTTCGAGCAGCTTGATCACCACGGGCGCTCCGCCGACGAGATCGATGATGTCCTCGGCCTGCTTCGGGTCGTTGGTGTAGGCGGTTACGGGCAGCCCGATGCCGCGGCGGGCGAGCAGCTGCAGGCAGCGGAGCTTGTCGCGGCTCCGCCCGATGGCCACGGATTCGTTCATCGGATAGACGCCCATCACTTCGAACTGACGCAGCACGGCAAGGCCGTAGAACGTGATCGAGGCGCCGATGCGCGGGATCACCGCGTCGAAATCCTCAAGCCGCCGCTTGCGGTAAAAGAGCATGGGCCGGCGGGAGGTGATGTTGATGGAGACGCGCAGCGTATTCAGCACCTCGATGTCATGGCCGCGAGTGCGCGCCGCCTCGCAGATGCGCCGATGACTGTAGAGATGCGGATTGCGCGCGAGCAGCGCGATCTTCATGGGTCGTCCCGTTCGTTTGGGGCTTAGGGTTCAGGGCAGCGCCTTCGATGGCTCAAGCGCCACCCATGCGAGCCACTGACGCAACCGCGGTGGCCGGTGGCCGGCCAGGAAGGACCTGCCCGGTTCGACCAGCGCGCGGCCTTCGAGTGCCGTGCGCCCGAGCAACATGCGAAAGCCCATCTGGTCGCGGTTGGTCAGGGCAAGCTCGATCGGCCAGGTGCGGTCGCCGAGCATCAAGCGGGTCTCGACGATATAGCGGCGCTCAACCAGGCCGCCGGAATTGCGCACGGAGCGCTCGTCGACTGCCGGCGCCTCGCATTTGATCTTCACAGTGCTCGATCGCTGGATGGGGTGCACCTCGAAGCGAACCCAGAGCGCGCCCGCGCGGCGGAACGGCTCGATGCCGAAGGCATGGAGCGCGCTGGTCCTGGCGCCGGTGTCGATCTTGGCCTTGATGGCGGCGACGCCGAGATCGGTCAGCCGCACCCATTCGCGCCAGCCTACCCGCAATTTGTCGCCCGCGTTCGCGCGCCGGTCGGTCATGCCGCTAAGAGCTCGTCTCTACCGAGGCGCACTGTAAGGCGCGAGAGCCCGTTCTGCCAATGGGTTCGCTTGCTTCTAGGGGGGCGCCAAGCTCACTATAGTCTGTCTCCCCGGTCGTGGGGGCGCGCGAGGGCAGCCATGGGCAAGAACCAGCACGTGGTGATCGAGGAAGATCGCTGGGTGGTGAAGGAA
>DATFVP010000089.1:0-4101 GCA_035260285.1 Methyloceanibacter sp. | reverse complement strand
GCGCCGTTTCAGGCTATACTCCGCATCCGACCCGCGGACTTTCCGCTCGCGCGTGCGTCTAAAGGAGTTTTCGCGTATGGCACCCCGCGCCTTCTGGACCGGCAATTTAAGGCTTTCGCTCGTCAACATTCCGGTCCGCCTCTATCCCGCCACCAGCACCGAGCGGAAGATCGAGCTCCACCAGATCCACAAGCCGTCAGGCAAGCGCATCCGCTATCAGAAGGTGGCGCCGGGCGTCGGAGCGGTCGAGAACGAGGACATCATCAAGGGCTACGAGTATGAGAAGGGCAAGTACGTCCTGCTCGACCAGAAGGAGATCGACGAGCTCAAGCTCGAGAGCAAGCAGACCATAGAGCTCGTGCGTTTCGTCGAACCGTCCGCCATCGACGCCCGCTATTTCGAGAGACCCTATTATCTGCTCCCCGATGGCGATGCCGCCGAGGAAGGCTATGCCATCATGCTCAAAGCCCTGACGCGGGCCGACAAGGTTGGCGTAGGAAATTTCATTCTGCGCGGCCAGAGCAACATCGTCGCGCTCAAACCTTGCGGGAAGGGACTGCTGCTGGAGATCTTGCGGCACGCCGATGAGGTCAAGTCCGCCGATACCTTTTTCAAGGAAGTGCCGGACGTGAAAGTCGACAAGGAGGCCCTAGAGCTTGCCGTCGAGCTGATCGAGCGGAAGTCGGGCGCCTTCGAGCCGGAGAAGTTCAAGGACGAGTACACTGAAGCGGTGTGGGAGCTGATCAACGCCAAGATCGAGCATCGCGCGCCGACGATCGAGACTGGCGAAGCTCCTACCGCCAAGGTCATCAACATCATGGACGCGCTCAAGAAGAGCGTGAAGGCGCAAGGCAGGCAGGCAACCCCTGCCAAGGCGCAAGGCAAGCGCGCGGCATCCTCGCGCTCGACCGCAAAGAAGACCTCGCGCGCCGCGCCGAAGAGAAAGTCGGCTTAAGGATATGGCGCGGACGAAGGCGGCAGACCCGCTTGCGACCTACCGCGCCAAGCGAGACTTCAGCAAGACCCCTGAGCCGCCGCCAGAGCGCAAACGCAAATCAGGCAACAGCTTCGTCGTGCAGAAGCACGCAGCGACCCGCACCCATTTCGACTTCAGGCTCGAGCATGATGGCGTGCTGAAGAGCTGGGCCGTGACCAAGGGCCCGAGCCTCGACCCGGCGCAGAAGCGCCTTGCGGTGATGACAGAGGATCACCCGCTCGAATATGGCAAGTTCGAGGGCGTAATCCCAAAGCGCGAATATGGCGGCGGCCCGGTGATGCTTTGGGACCGCGGCACCTGGGAGCCGATCGGCGACCCCGACGAAGGGCTCGCCAAGGGCGACCTCAAATTCAGACTGAACGGCGACAGGCTGAACGGCGACTTCGTGCTCGTGCGCATGAAGCCGCGTAAAGAGGACCGCGGCCGCCAGAATTGGCTTCTGATCAAGAAGCGCGACGAATATGCCGGCGACGGGGATGAGCCCACGCTCACCTACGACACGAGCGTGAAGAGCGGGCGCACCATGGATCAGATCGAGCACGGCGAGTCTGCCGTGTGGAGCTCCAACAAGGCTCAAAAAAAAACTCCGGCGGCGAAGCGCCTTCGCGCAGTAACGGCAAAGCCCAAGCGAAGAAAGTCCCCCGCTCGCTAATTCCAGGGTTCGTCGAACCCGAGCTCGCTACGCTCGACACCGAGGTGCCGGCGGGCAGAGGTTGGCTGCACGAAGCGAAGTACGACGGCTACCGCATCATCGCGCGAAAGGCCGGCGACGATGTCACGCTGTTCAGCCGAAGCGGGTTGGATTGGACCGTGCGATTTCCGGCCATCGCGCAGGCGCTCCGGACGTTTCCTGCCGATATAGCGCTGATCGACGGTGAGGTCGCCTTCGTGCTGCCGTCGGGCCTGACCTCGTTCAAATCGCTGCAAGAGCATATCGACACGCCTGACCCCGCCATCCGCTATTTCGTTTTTGATCTCCTGTCGCTCGACGGCAAAGACTGGCGCAAGAAGCCGCTGAGGGAGCGGCGCGCGCGGCTCGCAAAGTTGATGACGACAAGGGGCGTCTCCGATTTTCTTATTTATGCCGACTACGTGGAAGGCTCTGGGCCCGAATTCTTCGCGCAAGCTTCAGCGGCCGGGCTCGAAGGCGTCGTGTCGAAGCGTGCCGACCGGCCCTACATTTCCGGTCGCGGCAGAGACTGGCTCAAGATCAAGTCCAAGCGCGGCGAGGAATTCGTCATCGGCGGCTATAGCCGCTCCGAGGTGAGGGGCAAGCCCTTCTCATCCCTTCTGCTCGGCAGCTTCGAAGACGGCAAGCTGATCTATTCCGGCAAGGTCGGCACCGGCTTTGACACCGCCGACTTCGATGCGCTTGCGCGCAAGTTCAAGCCGCTCGAACGCACAAAGTCGCCCTTCGTGGAAGTGCCACGCGAAGAGCTTAAGGGCGCGGTGTGGCTCGAGCCAAGACTGGTCGCGCAAATCGACTTCACCGAGCGGACCCGTGATGGAAGGCTGCGGCATCCGAGTTTCAAGGGGCTGCGCGACGACAAACGTGCGCCTGAGGTGAGGCGCGAGGAGCCGAGCAATGAGGAGGCTGACGTGACGCCACGAAAGAGCGCATCAGCGAAGGTGAAGGCGAAGGGCGATCCCGTGTTCGACGGCATCACGCTCACGAGCCCCGACAAGGTGCTCTATCCGGAGGTAGGCGTCACCAAGCTCGACCTCGCCCTCTATTACCAGACGATCGCGCCCCACATCCTCCCTTATGTGGTCAACCGCCCGATCAGCCTCGTCCGTTGTCCTGAGGGAATTGAGGGGGAGCGCTTCTTCCAGCGCCACGCCATGAAGGGCATGGTCGATGCGATCAAGCAGATTCCTATCTCCGGCGGCGAGAGCAAAAAGCCCTATCTCTATATCGCCGGCGAGGCGGGTCTGTTCGGGCTCGTGCAAATCAGCACGGTTGAGATTCACGATTGGGGCGTGTCGCTCGATCATCTCTACGAGCCTGACCGCCTGGTATTCGACCTCGACCCTGACGAGGGACTCGACATCGACGTGCTGAAAGCGGCTGCCGTCGAGACGCGCGACTTCCTCGCCGATCTCGGACTCAAGAGCTTCCTGAAGTCGACCGGCGGCAAGGGCCTGCATGTGGTGGTGCCGATCGCACCGAAGCAAGGCTGGGACGAGGTGAAAGCCTTTGCCAAGGCGATCGCCGATACGCTGGTCGAGGTGCGAGCCGACCGCTACACGGCCAACCCGCTGAAGCGGACGCGGGTCGGCAAGATCTTCGTCGACTATCTGCGCAATCAGCGGGGCGGTTCTGCCATCGTCAACTACTCGACGCGGGCGAAGCCCAACGCCTCGGTCGCCTGCCCGCTCGCCTGGGACGAGCTCAAGGGCCTCAAGGTCGCAAGCCCCTACACGCTGAAAACGTTGCCGATGCGGATCAAAGCTAAGAGAAGCGACCCCTGGGAGGGGTTCTTCTCCACCCGCCAATCGATCACGGCAAAGGCCAAGAAGGCGCTCGGGCTGGGCTGATCTCCCGCCACATCAATCCGGCGTATAATGCCGGCAGGGCAGAGTGGAGCGAGGCTTCCCATGAGACGTGGCGCATGCCTGGTGTTGGGCCTGGCGGTGATGGTGGTCGTGTGTATTTTCTTTCCCACATCGCCAACGCATGCCGCAAAGCGGCTGGCGCTGGTGATCGGCAACAATGCCTATGAGAACGTGCCGGCGCTGCAAAAGGCGGTGAACGATTCAGAAGCGATCTCGCAGGAGCTCGTAAAGCTCGGCTTCGCCGTGGTCTCGGCAGAGAATGTCGGGCGCCGCGCCATGAGCCGCGGTCTCGTCGAGCTCGAAAGCAAGATTGAGAGCGGCGACACCGCGCTCATCTATTTCGCCGGACACGGCTTTGCCGTCGACGGTACCAACTACCTTCTGCCGGTCGATGTGCCGGCGGCGAGTCCTGGCGAGGAGGGTCTGGTGCGCGATGCGTCCTTTGCCGCCAACGGCCTCTCAGACCGGCTGCAGGAAAAAGGCGCAGCGACCGTAATCCTCATCCTCGATGCCTGCCGCGACAATCCCTTCGCGCTTCCAGGCAAGCG